>VSNT01000129.1 GCA_009774465.1 Lachnospiraceae bacterium | reverse complement strand
CAGTTTTCCGCAGTGCTGGCATTTGATCTCAAGGACCGTCCACTCCGTCTCTGTTCCCTCATCATCCAAAATGCGCCGCCTGCATTTGGGGTTGGGGCATCTGATCACTTCCATCTGCCACCGCCTCCTTTACTCCATTGTAGTACATAAATCACCTTATATTGGCTCTCATATCCAGCTATGCATTTACCCATAACATCAGTCTCTTTTCATCTCCAATTTGCGAACATTACAATACAGAAACCATTAAATATAATCCTTTTCTATTTGAACCTGGATTTTATGTAATATATCACAGACAATAATGCTACTAACGTCATAAGAAACGCCGATAGCAGAAAGGCCGGCGATCCGGGTTCAGTAATACTTGAACCAAGGATTGTAGATAAAACAACACCTAATGTTGTACCCAAAATTCCTCCCGCCAGATAATACCGAAAAGGAATTCTTATTGCGCCAAGATACATACTCACTGCATCTCCCGGTAGGAAAACAAATGTACGCAACAAAAAAGAAATAAATAAAGGACTTTGTTCCTGCTTAGAACATACTTCCTCCAGTTTAGGATATTTCTCAATCAGGTTTTTTACCATGTCAGAACCTGAAAACCGCCCTGCCCAATAAGGAATGGTAAGTGTAATTGCCCTGCCTGCAAAGTTGATCAGGAGCGCAGCAGGTGTCGGGAAAAGATGTCCTGTTGCTATCTGTAAAACAGCAATCGGAAATACAAAAGACATACTTTTCAGTGCATATAAAAGCAAGATAACAAAGGCTGCCAGCAATGGTGTCTCCGGTGTATAATTTAAAACAGCCTGGACAGTTATCTCTTTACCTGATGCAAGCGGCAGGATAATAAATGCTATGCATATAACAATGGGCAGGAACTTTAATATTTTTTTAAGTTTTTTATTTTTATGTGGCTTCATATTACTCCAATCAATGAAAATGAAATCAGTCAGGCTATATTTCACGTTTTATCGTGGCTTCTTTCAATAGCTCGTATGCGGCAGACGCTGCCGGAACCCCCAACAGCATCCCGACTGGTCCGGCCAGATTTCCTCCGATAGTTACTGCGGCAAATACCCATATGGCAGGAAGATTGATTCTGGCCCCCATCACTTTGGGATAAATCAGATTTCCTTCAAGCTGCTGTAAGATTATTAAAAATATGACAAATATAAATGCCTTGAAAGGGCTTACTGTCAAAATGAGGAATGCCCCCACAATCGTGCCGATAAATGCCCCCACGATGGGAATGAGGGCTGTCACCCCCACAAGTGCGCCAATCATAGGCGCATATGGAAGCCGAAGAATCAACATGCCAATCGTACAGAGCATCCCTAAAATAACGGCTTCGGTAGCCTGTCCCGCAATAAAATTCCGAAAACTCCGGTTACATACAGAGACGACATGGACTAATGCTGAACCAAACCTCTGAGGAAGCCAGACACAGATAAGCCGGAGCGTTTGTCGTTTCAATTTCTCTTTATTTGCAAGGACATAAATAGAGAAAACCAAACCTATAAAAAAATTCATAAAGCCGCTGGCTACAGAACTTACGGCTCCTGCCGCTTGTTGGAACAGCACATTTCTTTGAGATATGGTCCATTGTTCTAAATCATCTTTTAGCTGCATCCAGTCAATATCAATCTGCTGTAGATATTCCCCAAACGGTAACCTGGAAAAGTCAATAGTCTGTTCCCACGAGGCTGCCTGATCGATACCTGACATAACAATCTGAGCTACCAAACGGATGGTATCAACTATTTCAGGAATCACAAGAAATGCAATTCCCGTAAAAATGCCTAAGACCAGCACAAGCGAAAGGACAATAGCCAACGGACGCTTTGCTTTCTCCTTTTTTATATGCAGATGTTTTTCAATCGGACGCATGGGAACATTCAAAACCAAAGCCATGACAATCCCCAATAAGATTGGAAAAGTGATGCCCACTAACCATGATATCCCAACTACTATCATGTCTAAATGCCGGATTGCCAGATAAATCAGGATGCAGGCCGTTACTACCCCGATGATCCATTTTGTTATTTTACGAATCTTTGTTTTGTCAGTTATATTGATTTCCATATTTTCTTTCTCCAAATAGCCGGTCATAACTGCACATCCAAAATGAATGATGCTGATGATATATTGAAAAGCAAGTCGGTTTTTGGTATAATAGCCTCACTATGATTTTGGAGGTGGGCTTATGAACCGGACGAAAAAAGCCATCAGTGAAGTATTCTGGCAGCTCCTGGAGGAAAAACCCTACAATAAAATTACAGTGCAGAATATTGTAGAGCGTTGCCAGGTAAACAGAAACACATTTTATTATCATTTTCAGGACATCCCCGACTTAGCCGAATATTCCATTAAGGAATGGACCGAGCAGATAATCAGGGAAAATAGTAAATTTGGATCGGCGCTCAACTGTCTCATTCCTATTACCAAAGAGTTTGTAAAGCGGAAGACTGCTTTCAGCCATATCTACCACTCCGTGTGCGGGGAGACCCTTATACGGTACATGAATGAGTCCAGCCACCACATAGTGCAATCTTATATTGAGAATGCAACAAAGAATACCGAACTTCCATCAGAAGGAAAAGCTGTCCTGATCCGCTATTATAAAAGCATATTGGTCGGCGTCGTCCTGGACTGGTTTGCCGCAGGAGCATCTTATGACCTGATTGACTTTTGCCAGAAAATCTGCCAATCGTATGAAGGCTCCTGTAAAAAGGCTGTCCAGAAGCTGGCGATAGCGACTACATGCTGATAACAGACATAAAACAGGTGACAGCAGCCTGTCAGGCATCTATTTTTACGCTCACACCCATTCCAAATGAATTGGGGCCTACATGGCTGCTGATGCTGCATGTCAGTGGATCATAAATCAATTCTTCATCAGGGAATGCCTCTTTTGCCTGTCCATACCAATATGACAGGTCGGCTTCATCCATAAAGCTTCCCGCTATGCCAATCCGATAGGAGGCCCCTTGCTGTTTGAACTGAGTTACTTTTTCCTGTATCGCTCTCAATAATCTTTTTTCACAGCATTTCTGTCCCCTTACCCTTTCATAAGCGTCAATCCTGTTCCCGCCGATGACCAATAAAGGCTTGATATTCAGGACAGAGGCCATGGCAGCGGCGGCAGATGTAATGCGTCCGCCGTGTTTCAGGTAATCTATATCATCCACCCCTACAAATACAATAGAATTCAGGGCGTTCTTTTCTAACCGCTCTTTTATGGTGGCCGCACCTATGCCCTGGCCTGCCAGCCACAATGCATCCTGTACGGCATGTCGCTGCGTGACGGAAATCCTCCGGGCATCAGCTACATATACCTTGCCGGGAAACTCCATAGCCATCTGGCAGGCTGTGTGGAAAGAGCCGGAAAGGCCGCTTGACATGGGAATATATACCAGTTCGTCAAACCCACTGGAAAATACCTTTTCCCACATGGTCAGCAGGTCTGCCGGGGAAGGCTGGGATGTATGGACTTCTTTATGGTCTTTCAGGTGCATGAGGAAGGATTCAGGATGCAGGTCAATCCCCTCATAGTAGAAGTCATTTTGGATATATACAGGCATTGGTATGATAAAGATGTTTAAATCTGTTGCTTCTTCTTTGGATATGCCGCAATTACTGTCGGTCACGATTGCTGTCTTCATGGATATGCCCCCTCTGTCATCTGTTATGAAATATTGGAACCGGGTTCTGGATAACCCATCCCTGGCAAAAGGCGGCGCAACTGTTTCTGCGCCGCCTTTACATGGTCTGCCTACGGTTACTTTTCTGGCGGCCTTCTATTCTGCATTGTTTTTGTTCCTGGCGCTTTTCTTCCACAGCTCGTCCGCAACAGGCTTCCAGTTTTCCGCATAGCGGTCACATTTTGCACAGAGATGTTCCGCGCTTTCAGGAGACTGCAGGTCTGTGGAATGGGCTCCTGTGCAGCCCACCATCTCACGGAGCTTGTCCGGGTTTTCCAGCATGGGGCATGGCTGCATCATGTTTTCATTGAAAGGCTGCCTGTCGTGGTAGGCCATCATCATAGGAGAGCGCAGGGCCTCCAAAAGCGTCTTCTCCCGGATGTTGGAATCGGAATAGTGGACAAAGACGCAGGGGTCAATATCTCCATTGGCATTGATGTGGAGATACCGGCGACCACCCGCAATGCATCCTCCCACATACTCGGCATCATTCTGGAAGTCCATGGCGAACAGGGGCTTTTCTGCCCGGTAACGGCGGATTCTCTCATAAGTACCTCTGCGCTGGTCAGGCGTGGGCATCAACTGCGGCGCTGCGTCATTCCCTACGGGCATATAGTGGAAGTACCAGATGAAATATGCCCCCATTTGAATCAACTGGTCGAAATACTCTTCCGATGTGATTGATTCGTAATTTGCACTGGTATAGCAGGAAGAAATGCCGTATATCAGCTTCTTGCTCCGCAAAAGTTCCATTGCTTTCAGCACTTTTGCATAGACGCCGTTTCCGCGCCTTCCGTCCGTTGCGTCCTCGAAGCCTTCCAGAGAGATGGCCGGAACAAAATTACCTACCCGGAGCATTTCGTCAGCAAAATTCTCATCTATCAGTGTAGCATTGGTAAAGCAGAGGAACACACAATCAGAGTGCTTTTCACACAGCCGGATCAAATCCTTTTTGCGGACCAACGGCTCACCGCCGGTGTATATGTACAGGTACACGCCCAGTTCTTTCCCCTGGCGTATGATATCGTCAATCTCATCATAGGAAAGGTTCAGTTTATTCCCATATTCTGCCGCCCAACAGCCGGTACAATGGAGGTTGCAGGCAGATGTAGGGTCTAACAGAATCGCCCATGGGATATTACAGTTATATTCCTTTCGCAGACTTTCCTCCTTCGGCCACCCGATCAGGCCCGCATTGATGAAGAAGTTCACCGCCAGGGTCCTTGTGACATTCGGGTCAACATCCGTGAACAGCCGGCGTACATAGGAGTAATAGGGATGCTGTGGGTCTGTGATGATTTCCCGGATGGTCTTTCTCTGGGAGACAAATTCCCCGTCTGCAAACTTGTCGGCCCAGTCCATGATCTTGAGCATGTTCTTCTCCGGGTCCTTGTAGATGTAGCGGAACGCCTGTTCCAGACCAAATTTTTTAAGCGTTGTAGTTGCATTCATTGTTTCCATCTCCTTATTGTTATTTAAAATTTTATCTTTTTATAAAGAAGTCTTCTACGGCAGACAGAGCATCCTGTTCATCCTTTCCTGAGGTTGTGATGTTCACAGCCATCCCGTCTGTTGGATGGAATGCCATAACGCCCATAAGGCTTTTGGCATTAATCCGGTACTGGCAGCTTTCGAGCATGACATCACTTTCAAAAACGCAGGCTAAATGAATCAGTTCTGCCATATTCTTTTGTGATATGTCTGATACTATTATTTCTTTCCTGGTCATGTCCGTTCCCTTTTCTCCTGCCCTGCGGACGGCAGTTATCCATTTGTTTCTTCGTTATCTGATTCCCCTTCGTCAGGCTCAGGGCGTGGTGATAAATATACGGTACACTGGACGATATACTGTCTCATAAACCCTTCCGCAAGCAGGCTGCATCCTGCTATCATCTGTGTATTCATTACGATCAGCACTACCCCTAACGTACCTGAAAGGATGGAGGATGCCAGTATCACGAACCATTTGGCAAGCCCGAATTTTTTTGCATCCATAGATGTCTGTATACCGAGCAGGCTGTCCATAAGGATAAGGAAACCGAGCCCGGATAATAAATTCCCATTGAATTTCGAGCCGATGGCCAATACCACAATTCCAAGCACAATCAGAAACAATCCGCAGGCAAAGTCATATTGAAATGCAAGGCAGTACAGGTCATGGGAGAGATAGCCCGTAATCTTAATGATGCCATAAGCAATCAGAATGATGCCTGCCGCCATGGCGGCTGCCTTCGGGGATATGTCCGGTACGATCAGGCAGCCGATGCCTGAAATGTAGAACAGGACAGAAATCAGGATATACCCTGCTCTGGCAATTTTTATCTGTTTCAAGGCTGTCACCTCCTCCAAAAGCCTGTAACTGATAATCTATTTTTTGGGGTCATTTTCCATCCCACATGCCTCTCCGAGACGTTTCATTGCTTTTCCGGCAAAATCACGTCCCCCGATGCCAAAGGAAATGGCAAAGGCCGTTGCAAGGGCAGCAACAATCAGGATAAATGCGGTATTGACGATTTCCTTTGCAATCCCCAGCTCGTTCAGCACCATGAATATGCCGATGGTATAGATTGCGATTTTGCTGACCAGAGCCAGAACTGTATGGTTGCTTTTGGTCAAAGCTTTGCTGGCAAGTCCGTCACACACATAGCATATAAGCAGGATCAGGGCAGATGCCAGCACGTAAGGCATGTAGCCGATGACGGCATTTCCGATACCTGTAAGGACATCCAGATGGAGCACACCAAAGCTCTCTACGATAAAGAATATTACCATGAGGATATGCACAATCTTCCCGGCGACTTTCGACAGGACAAAGCCCTTGCCCTTATCTTCCAGCCGTTCTGATAGCTTTGCGTCAAAACCCGCAGAGGCTATCAGGCTTTCTACGATATTCCCGGAGAACCTTGCCACCATACATCCGATGGTAATGATGATCAGGGATGCCAGTATGTTAGGGATGAATTCAAAAATCGTGTCCAGCATCCTTATGGCCGGGGCAGAGACTGCCTGGATATTCAGCACCTGCAGGGCGGCTATGATTACCGGAATCAGGATCAATACATATACAATATACGCCAGTGTATTGGAGAGCCGTCCTGTTTCAGTGACCTGGATTCCTGCTTTTTCCTGCAGCGCATTCACTTTCAGCCGATTGAACACCGGAACCAGAAGCTCACGTACCAGCCTTGCAATGAAGGAACCTATCCATACGACAAGCACTGCAGCAAGGATGTTCGGCAGGTAACCCCATAATGTATTGAGAAGGTTCAATATAGGGGAAGAAACCTCCCTCATGCCAAGGTTCTCGAAGATTCCCGGAACAAAGAGCAGGAAAACCAGTAAGCGGACTAATTTTCCGATAAACTCTATTGCCTTTTCGCTCCCGGCTCCTTTCGGAGTACCGCCCCCGGCATCAGCGTTTGCCCGCTGAAGGAGCGCATTCAGCTTTGTTTTGGTAAACAGTTTGACAACCAGAGATTTCACGATTGCCGAAGCGGCAAACGCAAGGAGCAGGATCAGTACGGCCTTTATGATGGCCCATATCCCGCCGCTGAATAGAGAAGTTAAAATTTCGTTCATAGTGGACCTCCTTGTTGGTGAAAGATTTTATGCTGATACTGTACACCCGATTACTCCGGCTTAAAATAGACAAATAAAGTGGAAATATCCAAATTTTAGACAAAATCGTAAAGTTTGACTAATTTTTAAACAATCTGCCCCGACCTGCCTATTGAGAAACCAGAATGAAAATCATATGATGAAAAAAATTACACCTAAAGGAGGAAATATCAATGAAAGAAATGTGGAGACAGTTCCGAAAGGGAGCTATAGCTGTAAGTTGTGGTATGTTGGCGTTGGGTATTCTGATGGCCCTGTGGCCGGATATATCTGCATTGACTGTGTGTATTCTTCTTGGAATCTTTTGTATGGCGTCAGGGGTGTATGCAATGGTACGGTATTTCAAGTTGGGTGTCGCAGGGCTCTTTTTCCGATCAGACCTGTCATTTGGGATATGCAGCATTCTGCTTGGGGTGTTGCTGTTGCTCCATCCTTATGGGGCTGTAGTATTCCTGCCGATTGCAGCCGGCTTTTTCATGATCATAGGAAGTGTTCTGGATATACAGGTTTCCATAGAAATGAGGCGGCTTCATTTTGGAAATTGGGTTGTTACGCTGATCCTTGGAATCATAAACATTATATTTGCGTTCCTGTTGTTGATAAATCCTTTCCAGGGTGCCTCTGTTTTAATGATTTTTGTCGGTGTTTCACTGATAATTGACAGCATTCAGAATTTCTATTCCATTTATTGCATTTCAAAGGCAATAAGGGCTAGCAAAAGCAATCGGGTTATTGATGTTGAGTGGTATTCTGCCGATTAGTGGCAGCAACATTATAATGGCATTTCCAGAGACAGTGCTGTATAAAGCATGAAATATCAAAAAGAAAGCGAGGATGGTTACTCATGAATATTTCTAAAAAGAAAATAGCCAGAACTTCCGGCGCGTTGCTTGCTACTTCTGCCCTTGCTGGTACCACTGCCTTTCTTACAACAAGGTTTCTTGTAAAAACGGCTCTCAACCGTGAAAGCCCTAAAATTATGGAGAAAGCCGGAAACCTGATTTCTGGAAGTCTCGTAGACGAAGAAATACTCAGGCAGCAGAAAGAGGCAGCGGACAGGCTTGCAGCGGTTGAAACAGAATCGGTTGAGATAAAAGGGTATGACGGGGTGAAACTGGCAGGCCACTGGTATCCCTGTGAGGCACCGCAAAGGATCATAATAGCCATGCATGGGTGGCGTTCCTCATGGTGCAATGATTTTGGGCTCGTTTCGGACTTTCTGCATGAAAACCATTGCGGTGTCTTGTTTGCAGAACAACGGGGACAGAATAACAGCGGTGGAGACTATATGGGATTTGGTGTAACAGAACGCTATGACTGTCTGGAATGGGCACGGTGGGCAGCGGAAAATATTTCATCCGATTTGCCAATCTATCTGTGCGGCGTTTCTATGGGAGCCACCACGGTGTTAATGGCAGCAGGCCTGAACCTGCCAAAAAATGTTCATGGGATTATGGCAGATTGTGGCTTTACCTCGCCGGATGAAATCTGGAGGCACATTGCAAATAACAACCTGCACCTCGCCTATCATCTGCGGAGGGCAGTTGCGAGAAGCATTTACGAAAGGAAGAATGAAGCCTGCAAATTTGACTGTTCTACATTGGATGCTTTGCGGACATCACGTACGCCTGTCATGCTGATTCACGGAACAGAAGATCACTTCGTTCCGGTTGAAATGACGTATCAAAATTATATAGCATGTATAGCCCCAAAGAGATTATTGATTGTCCCTGGAGCTGACCATGGTATGAGCTATCTCATAGACAGGAATGGTTATGAAGCGTGTGTAAAAAGTTTTTGGAAGGATTTTGATTGAAGGAAACCAAGTGATGCCTAGAGTTTTCTTACCACCTCGGTCTTTCAGACTGCCGGGCATTGTGGCACAAGCCGTTAAATTGCTTGTACTACTCAAAAATCTGTTTCTTACATCGCAAAGGAAACAGGGTTTACAAGTGCCAAAAATTCAGACAACATTATCTCATGAGCCCAAATGAGTATAAGCAGAAGAATGCCTAACCTATGCTATTTGAAATACAAAGGAAAGTTTTTTAAAGAAATGAATTAAGAAATCTTAAAACATAAGAAAAAGAACTGCCGAAACAGTCCTTTTCTCTAATTATCATTTATCCATTTGATTTTTACCGTTTTCTCATATACGAACACGGAAACCCTTATATTATCACGAAAACTCCCTGTCAGTTTCCGTGATAATACAGGCAGTTTCCGTGTTTGCATATGGGTTTTGCCTGCGAGTATCGACTTTTGCGTGATAGTATCGAGTTTTGCCTGTTAGTATCCGAGTTTCCGTGATAATAAGCGACTTTTGCCTACGAGTATATACTCGCAGGCAAAAGAACCCCAGAACAAAAGTTCGTACCCTTGCCAATGTAAAAATACCCTTAAAAGCACACGGAAATAATGTAACTTAGAAACCTATGTAGTGCCAAAAGTGCCGTGTTTACGGGCTTTCTCCGCTTTCCGTGTCTGTATCTGCCGGGGAAGGAGACACCATGACAGGATTCGATAATATCTCCCAAATTTAGCAAGAACTGATAGTTTTTCATTTCAGATTTAATCCACGCTCTCACTAAATAAATCCTTCTCCCTTTTAGACAACATTTTTAATACCCCGTCAATCAGCTTATCAATGATTTGTAGCTTATCATTATTAAAGTCAAATTCCTTATTCGTTTTTTCATCATTACAATATAAAATTCTTTGAGGTAAAAAGTAGCAATTTTGATTAGATAACTCTTCCTTGTAAATTTTCTCTTCTAAGTGCTCCATATAATTGCGTAGCTTATTATCAAAAATTTTATCACAATTTTCTATCACTTCACTTATGCCTTTCCAATCAGAACTTTTTTCATTTGCTCTAGCTTGCTTTATACATGTTATAATTCTATGTGCCGCAGTAATAAGTACAATAAGGTTACCAATCACCTTAATTTCGTATACAAATTGATACTCTCTATATTTCTGCTCCCCAAAAATCCCATCATTTATATGACAAGTTTGAGTTTTAGCAAAATTATAGAAATTCAATTTTTCCATATTTTCATTAATCATTTCCACTGTTAATTTATATATCTCATAAT
>VSNT01000128.1 GCA_009774465.1 Lachnospiraceae bacterium | reverse complement strand
TTGTCGTTGATGGCAATGTAGCGGACGCCGAACATTGGAAACCGTTCCTCGATATACAGCCCGGTATGGAGTTGGTTCCGGCCCAGCCTGGACAGGTCTTTCGTGATGATGATGCCGATCTCGCCGTTTTCCATGTCGGCTATCATCTGCTGGAAGCCTGGGCGCTGAAAATTTGCGCCTGTGTGTCCGTCATCCACATAAAAACAGGGGTTTGGAAAATGGTGATCGGCTGCGTACCTTTGAAGAATCATTTTTTGATTTTGAATGCTGTTTGACTCATTTTCTGTATTGTCATCCTGACTGAGACGGCAGTACAGAGCGGTTTTCTTCTGGTTTGACGTTATCATCTTGCCCTCCTTTATCAGTCAAACCGTTCAGAGCATTGCGACATGACTATACTCCAAAACGGCCCGGATATCCAGCGTTTTTCCCGAACATTGCCGGGATTACGCACACAGTTTTTCCTGCTGGATTTCCAGGTCGATCAGGGCTTTCAGTTTTTCTTCCGGCGAACAGTGTCCGTTTATCGGGAACACGGACACCACCCGGATGGTTCTGCCGTGGGAAACCTGGATACGTTCCATCCTGATTTCTTGCTTGTCATTTGGCTTGTCTATGGTTGGAAACCTCCCTTCTTGACAGTTTCGCCAGTTTGTAATTTTGAACCTGAAAGAACATATCCGATTATGATTTTTGTGATTGTCTGAAAACCGCTTCTGGTGAATTCACCGAGAGCGGCCTGCGGGATTGCACACATTGTCGCCTCCCATACAGAATCGGGTTTTGTGAATTCACAAAACCCGATTTTCGCTGTGCCCGCCCACGCTGTGCCTGATGGGTCAGGTGGGGCAGGGACTCCAGCGCAAGCAGAGGCGGGCCACATGGGGCCTCCTGTGGGCAAACGGAGGGCTATTTCTGACTGGAAAGCAGATAGACTTCCTCACATAGCTTATCCGTTAGAAAAAGCAGTTTTGAGACAGCTTCGGCATCCATGCCTCTGGCCCGTTGATGGTGGGTTATCTGCTTCACGTTGGAGTAGATCCTGTTGACGCTGGCGTGCAGGGCGTGATTCAGTTTCGGTGAGTGACCTTTGAAATCTTTTCCCTGAATCAGCCGGCAAAAATAAGCCGTGCTGTGCAGCCTGGTCATTCCCATATACCGTTGAAGCCGCTGGTACTGCTCCTCCGTCATGCGGACAGAGAGGTTTCTGCTGTAGTCCCGTGTGGAGACGCGAGCTTTCCGCGTTTTCCGATTATGCCGCATGGAGATACCCCTTCTTCCTCAGTGCATAGAGCCGTTCGTACACAGCCCCCAAAAGATGAACAGCGTGGCGGAGTTGCTCCGCCGTACCATATCCACTGTTGAAATCGCGGGCGATAACGTTGATTTCCCAGCCCGCCTCGTCCATGAAGCGGATGGCCTCCCAGGTTTCTTCCTCCCGGTGCAGGACAGGGCGGTTGGTTTCCAACTGCGCCATCAGCCATGCATTGGCGGACAGTCCGGCAGCCGCGCTCTTTTTCTTCAGTAGCTCGTAGTCCTTGGCGCTCATGCGGACACAGGTACGATGTGATTGTTTATTCGTATTTTTCACTCCCATCTCGCTTTCGGCAATATTGCCAAAAGCGGTATTTTGCAGGGAAATCTATCCCTCTGGTGGTATGGAGTAAGGTTTGGCAATGTTGTCAAACCTTACTCTCGGTCTGTGCAGTACTGTCAATTTGATCTCGGCCCAGATGGACTTCTGACAATCTTGTCAGAAGTCCTCGGAAAAAATCGGGTCCGGCAACATTGCCGAACCCGATTTTCAGCATAGTGGACTTCCGGCAATCTTGCCGAAGATCCGCAAAAATCGCTTTTGACAATATTGTCAGAAGCGATTGCTCAGAAGCACCTTCTGAAAACGTTGTCAAAAGGTTCGCTCCAACCTTTCGGCAACGCTGCCAAAAGGTTACCGCCCGCAGGCGGCATTGGGGTCAGGGGAGTTCCCCTGCAAGTGGCGTTTTGACATCAAAACGCGATGCTTGCGTGGTCATCGCCGCTCCAGCGGCGATGACCACCAGCCCCGCCGTCGGCGGGGCCTTCTCCATGCGGTAGGGTGATTGAAATTTGAGGAGGCGGGGTGTACGGCTCAGCGGATTATTGCCGTGCAATGCCCTACACTTTCTCAGCCTGAGCAAGTACACTTCCTCTCCGTCCTCGTCCTGCCAGACACAGGATGAGGCGCAGGCCATGAACCAGCCCGCCCGCAACAGGGCCAGGATGATGTCCCACATGGCGGCGAAGTCATCACCATGGCCTTTGTCCTTAAAAGCCAGGGCGCAGTCCTCAGAAACGCAGGGAAGATTGTGGACAGCAAACAGATTCTTTACAGTTTGATGCGTATCCTCCAGTCCGTAGCCCCGCCGCTCCACAGCGGCTTTGTCAAAAGAAATTTTTACAGTCATTTTGTAAGCCCTCCTGATGTGTAGTCTACATAATATCACCCCGCTCCGGCAATATCCAGATCATTTGACAGACAGTCTAACGGCGTTGGGGTGTGTATCAATTTACACACTGCTTTCTCAAAGAAGAAGTCCGATGCGTATAAACATACACATCGGGCAATCCATAGCCGCTATTCATTTTGCAGTGTCAGAAGGAAATCGAGCACAGCGGCATCATTGAAAGTGTCCGGTTCTTCCACCATCTCTGCCGTCGACTGTATTGGTATATGTTTGAATTCCTCCCGGAGAACTTTACGAAGGATATCTTCCAAGCTTTTTTGCCTATGAAAGCCACAGACTGCCTCGCATACCGCACTAGTCTTATTTTTGGACTGGGAAAGAATCGACCATGTTTCCTGCTGCACGGGATTGTCCAACGACAAGACAATATGAAACCGCCGCTTTTTGCCGCCGTGATCTTCGCTCATCCGATCACTGCCAGATTCGTTTTTGGTATTTTGCAAATCACCATTCCTTTCAGCTTGATTTCTGAGCTTTGCCGCAATTTGCCGTTCTACCCAATCCGGTTCCTGACAGGCAACCCTGCTCGGCGCTGTGTCGTGTGCTTCTCTTGGCCCGCTCCCTCAAGCTGAAATCATGGCAGGCTTCCCCGAAAAAGTATTTGATTGGACGGTCATTTACTTTTACCCCAAGCGCAAAAAGCACTTTGGGTACAGCGAAAAGCCTATAAATGAAATCCAATCACTTTCGAGAAAGCCTGTTAATGATAATGTAAAGGTAAAGCAATATTTTCCAATTAAAACGCTGTATTGCAAGTATAACTCTGATAGGTAGCCTTGTCAAGGAAAAATAGAACATCAATTCATCTGCTTATTGCTGCTTTTAAGCAGCGATATTCTAAAATTTATTGACAAAAAGCAGCGTAGGTGCTATTATTGTTTTAGAGGTGATACTATGCCCAATTTGGGTAGATTAATAAAAGACAGAAGAGAACTCCTTGGTTATTCTCAAAAGAAATTAGGGCACCTTTGTAGATTGAGCGACAGCGAAATAATGAGAATAGAGAATGGGACCAGAGAAAAGCCAAATTGGGAAAATTTATGCCGGATTGCTCAAGCGTTAAACTTTAGTCCACTTGAGTTTTTATTGTCAGCGGGCTACATTTCCCAGAATGATATTCACCCCATTACACAGCTAAAAGGTTTAGAAAAACTAAGTAGCGATGATATTAAATATCTGCAGCTGTTTATCGATTTCATAATATCAAGGAAGAATTTGTCAGGAGCGCGGGAAGGGGGCCGCAACAATGCCATTTAGATTAGGTGAATTATTTTGCGGTCCGGGTGGTATTGCATGGGGTGCTACACATGCAGATATCGGCATTCCGGAATTTTCAATTGTCCATCAGTGGGCAAATGACTATGATGCAGATACTTGTGAAACATATCGCCGGAATATTTGTCCAAATGCACCGCAAACAGTATATCATGAAGATATTCGAACTTTTGATATGACACGACTTCCACCGATTGATGCTTTGGCCTTCGGATTTCCGTGCAATGATTACAGTGTAGTAGGCGAGCAGCGGGGAATGGACGGCGTCTATGGACCGCTGTATTCTTATGGTGTTAATGCTTTGAACCGCTTTCGCCCTCAATGGTTTCTTGCAGAAAATGTAGGCGGACTGCGTAATGCAAATGAAGGCACAGCGTTTGCCAGGATTCTTGCCGAATTAAGAGAGGCAGGGTATGTTATCACTCCGCATTTATATAAGTTTGAGGACTATGGGATACCGCAGGCAAGACATCGGCTGATTATAGTTGGAATTAGAAATGACTTGAATTTTATCTACAGAGTACCTTCGCCTGCACCATATGCTGATATTGACAATTCATGCCGAACGGCAATTGAGGTTCCGCCTATTCCGGCAGATGCACCCAACAACGAGCTGACTAATCAATCACCTATTGTTGTTGAAAGGCTGAATCATATCAGGCCTGGACAAAATGCATTTACAGCGGATTTGCCGGAACACCTTCAGCTTCACATCAGGGGTGCACGGATCAGCCAAATTTATAAAAGACTAGATCCGGATAGGCCCGCCTATACAGTGACTGGAAGCGGCGGAGGCGGAACTCATATATACCATTGGGCTGAACCACGTGCGCTGACAAATCGCGAGCGAGCACGTCTCCAAACTTTTGATGATGATTTTGTATTTATCGGAAGCAAGGAAAGCGTGAGAAAACAAATTGGTATGGCGGTGCCATGCAGAGGCGCGAAAATAATTTTTGAAGCTATATTAAGGACCTTTGCTGGGATTGAATATGTGCATGTAGAACCAAATATCGATGAATAAAAGAAGTCAGACAGCATTTAAAGATGAGGCTGTCTGACTTCTTTTATATATTGCTGATGATCTTTTTATATAAGGACTGCAAATATTTATCAGAAAGATTTTTCTTCAGCTGGCACTCCCATATCGTAAGAACCTGCCACCCTTGCTCAATAAGAAGCCGATAATTTTCTCTGTCTCTTTCTACATTACGGTTAATTTTTTTGTGCCAATATTCTTCGTGGGTAGACGGCCAGACAAAACGGCCACAGTCATGATGATGCCAAAAACAGCCATTTACAAAAACGGTTGTTTTATATTTTTTTAGAACTATATCTGGGGTTCCAGGAAGCTTACGGACATTTTTCCTATAACGCAGTCCACGGGAAAAAAGATATTTTCGGACAATTTCCTCTGGCTTTGAATTAATACTTCTTATATGAGACATATTCATGCTTCGGATTTCTTTTGAGTGTGTATCTGCCATTATATATACAGAACCTCCTAAATTTCTGTGTGAACAGAAAAGTCCATGTAAAACTCCTCGCTGTCTATTTTATAGAAAGTTACGTCGGTTCTTCCGTAATTCAGCAAATCCTGTTTCCACACATAAGCCCCATTTGCCAGTCCCAATCGATACCGAAAATATTCACCAAGCTGTGCATTACTTAAAGGCGTAGTAATCGCTTTATTGTTTTCTTGCTCTACACGCAGTATAAGCGTGTGCCCATCATCAGTTTCAGCAGTGAAGTGCTGCTTCTGCAGGGGGAAAAAGCCGCTTTCCGCAATCTTGCGGGGAAGATGAATATATGCCTGATTTTTATTTCGTTTTGTGCGCTGTCCCCAGTTCAGCCCTGACTTGGCTCCTGTTTCTCCGTTCCTGGAAAGCAGTGACAACGTAATTTGGTCTATGCCCTTTCCCGAAAACGATGTCTGAGGAATTCCGTCTTCATCTAAAATAACGTGCTGCGGTTTCAGCACAATATAATTTTCCAGCCCATTATAGTTGCAGACAATCGAGTTTTTCTCAATTTCATTAAAATAAATTAAAGCATCTGCTGGATCACAGATCTCTGCAAGTTCCTTTCTGCCAGACAGGAAAGAATTCTGCATGAAATTCATGGAGCCAGTGAACGCCGCAATCGGTATATCCTTCCGTGTCCATATATAAAGATTGGAATGTACCGGAAAATCAAACATATAGCTGCATTGAAAGCGCGATATATGAAGACCATAATTTTTCTCATAAAGCTCTTTAAAACCTTCGTGAGCTGATATACTCAGTCCGTCATAAGGTGTCATACCGACAATGAGCTTAATATCTATGGGTTTCAGCTTTCGTTCACGAAGAGTTTTCATAAACCATGAAACCATATTGGGCGTTGCATATCCTGACAGAATCAGCAGAGTGTCCGCTCCTTCGTCAATGGGCGAAAACAGAATTCGCTGGGTTATGCCACTGGTAATCATTAAGGCATACCTCCGATTACTCTGTGTAGCTGTCCTCAAAAACATCATAATACATCGTATTATGCGGCAGTTTGATGTTAGGGACCCACAGCGGTCTGCCGCCCCAGCCTTTTTCTCCTGTTACTTGGTACATGGTTAGAACAACTTTATCCCATATGGATCCGCCAAGCTGCCAATCATTAGGTGACAGAAGTGCACCTGTTCCCTGAGCAACATTTCTCCCTCGGCGAACAATCAAAATTCCCTGCCCTGCAGGCTTTTCTGAAAGAATAGTGTCGATTGCTGACTGAAATGCAGAAAGTTTGAAATCAGGACTTGGTATGATATGTGAAAGCAACTCCTTGATAAGCCTCAGACTTACCTGATAGTAAGGCTCATCATTCGAAAAATCCTTAAGCAGATCAGAAATGACTTGAACGGAGTCGTTCTTTGGATTAAAAGGATAGTAATTGGTACCGCCGGAGATAATTGCCACGTGGTCATCATCCAAGACATTTTTTCTGGTGGGACTCAGTCCGTCCGGATAGTAGATTTTTACATTTTCAATTCCACGTTCAATTTGAGCAATAATAGAATTGTTCGTAGCATTTATGTCTGAAAACAGCTTGTATAACTGTTTATCAATAAAGACTTTCATCATACCTGGATCCCGATCATAGCCAAACATTCGGCTGTGCTGCCACATAGTATCAGCTTGTGGTTTTTTACTTGTCCTTGTGTAGTAAATAGTATGCAGACCAGGGAATGTAACTCCGCGCCCAAGCGTATTACCTCCAATAATAAAATTGCATCCTTCGGAGTATTCTGTGCTTTCGATATTCGTTTTGCCATTCATAATTAGAATTTTTATGCGTTGAGACAACAGCAATTCTTTGATCGCTTCCAATATGTTTTTAAATGTCTGCTTTTCGGATTTTTCCGGAGTGACTGTATCCCAGCATTTTCGAAGTTCATCAGCAAATTGATTATCAATATGTGACACACACCAATTCAATTCTTTGGTAATTTCATCTGCATACTGCTGGTGAACAGATTGTCGGACGCTTGGGTGAAGTAAGCAGTTGGATACCTTTCCACCGGAAACAAGTATCTGCGCTGAAATAGCAAGATGCCTTATTACCACAGTTTTTGCGGGAGTGCTGATATCGTCCAGATAATTAATACACACCGGTTTTCCGTTGCCGGGGAAGAAAAAATCACCGCCCAGATAACTATCCCCCGGCTGGAAATAGTAAATGAAATACGGATGCCATCCAGAAGCCATCGTCTGAAGGAGGATTGCCTGCGGTGTACCAGTAACCTGCAGATATAAACTGCTGGCCGCGCCCTTCCTGACTGCGTCCAAATATTTGTTGATGGAGGATTGCTTATTTTTATTTACCAATGTGTTGAGCGATGCCGCATCAGCCTCATCATCGATAATAAAAATTGGATTTCCTCTCATAAATCCGGTAGAACTGAATACATTAGCCCAAAGCCTTAATATACGCGCATTCTTTTTTAGGACAACAATGGCAGGCTTGATCAGGTTGTTGTCAGAAAAAAGTTGAACATCATTTTCTCCGCAGACACAGAATCCGGTCAGGTCGTCTCTTACCCTGTCTAAAGTCTGTTGCTGGAGCACAACATTGTCAGTCGTGAGAAGAACAAAAACAGGGAAACCCAAATCAGCAGCGTTGCACATAATGCCGAACAGTTGCCCTGTTTTTCCAGACTGGACATTGCCGAAAAGCAATCCAATTTCATGGCTGACAAAAGAAAATTTTTTAATGTACCGCTCTCCCACATCTTCTGCTGTTTTAGAAATTGACTCCGCCAGCTTTGTATTTCCCCGAGCAGTAATCGTGTCCAAATATGTTTTAAGATAGCGCATAATCTGCCCCCTGCTCTCCAGTCTCTGCTTCAAATGAAAGAAACCACACATCCAAAGTGGTTCCATCCTTATCCAGAGCGGTCTGACCAGTTTTTTTAAAGACAAGACAACTGCACCCATATTCTTGAAGCATTTCCTCTGTGATTATACCTGAACGTTCGATATCTAGTTGTGTATTATTTATCGGAGAAACCAGACCAGCGGCGGCAAGGCGGCCCTTCAGCCAGCGCCCCATAATGAGCTCATCACCAACAGCACTAAACTGCTTATTGTTGTCGCTCGTGGTATGAGCTTTGAACCAATAGCCATCGTCCGTGACAACAAAAAACGGTTTGTTTTTTTCAGGATAACCTTTCATACGATAAATCTCTGCACCAACTGTCAGTTGGGTTTCGTACCAGTCTCTGGCCTTTCTTTTGCTTCGAGGTGCAGCATAGCATACATTGATGTTTGATTTAGTATAATGTTTGCCGTCATCCATGTGCCGCTCTGCGTACTTAGGAACTTTCAGAGGAAGGCGAAAGGAAACATAGGACTTGCATTGGCGATAAAAATCAACATTAGACTGTGGCACCTGTGTAACAAGTTCAATCCCGCTAAGAGCCGTATTTCTTTCGTGAATCAGCGGCATATCAGAAATATCTGCAATATTTGCAGAGCAGTTGGGTGCTTTCAGTTCATCAATGTGCTTAGCAATTTCCAAAACTTCCGTCTCATCAGTTGTCATGGCTGCAATTTCATATTGTCGGCGGTTTGACGCTTCCAGCTTGATGGCACCTAGATTTGCCGAACCGATGATAGCAGAAAAAGGTTTTCCGTCTTTATAGAAACAGAACAATTTTCCGTGATATTTAAATGATTTGATGATTCGAATCTCTCCGCTGGTTTCTCCAATCCACTTTTGATTGAGTCTCATAGCGATATGGTAGGAACGCTCCGGCATTCCTTCAATAAAATACATTCCGATATTCAGACAAATAGTGCTGATGCCGTTGTCTTTTGTCAGCTGTTCCAATTCAAGCAACGAGGCATAGGAAACATATCCCACAGCAATTTCAATACGATCCGCTTTTGCAGTCTGATCCCTGAAACAGTCGGCAAAAGTACTCTGGTCTTCCAAAGTTTCAAGTGGCAGAATATTTGAATACAGTAATTTCATATTATTCCTCCGAGGTAATAAAACTTTTCTGGAAAACAGTAAGATTAACAGGCTGATAATACAGGGTCTCTAATTCACACAGCATTGCTTCATCAATATTTTTCTTGAACTCACTAACCTCGTCCTGATCCAGAGAAAATAAATACCCATAAGTTTCAATCTTATCGTCATCATGATTGATTGTCAGTTCAATTTTATAATCTGATATCTTCCAATAAAAATTCTCCAGTAGTTCTTCACGAAATGCTTGGTATTCTGGCATTGTCTGTAGCTGATGCTTTGCCTGGTCAAAGGGTGTGTTTATGTTGGAAATCCGCCTTGATTCTAATTTTAGTTTTTCGTAGATTTTACTTAGACGATCAACCACTTGGATATCCGCGTTTGCAAACTCCACAAAAATTGGACTCAATCCATTTGCACAAATCATAAACGGACGGGCTATTTCGCTGGTTGTAACAGAGTTCCCTCCAACAGACTGAAATACAGGTGCCATGAAAGACGACCAATCCATAGCCAGCTCAGCTTTGTCGCTTTGGCGAATGACCTTAACCGAAATATCTTTAATGACAGCGGGACGGTATTTGGCCTCAATCACACCGCCGAGGTATATGTATGCCCCACTGCGATTATAATAGAGTTTTATTTTTGCCGATGGAATAAATGTGACCTTCAGTGGCTTAAAAAACTTTTTCCATATGGTAATAATCCATGGTTGAAACAAAGCGATAACAGCAAGGATAGTCGCTATGATCTCATAAGTCGTCATTGATGCTTGGCGAACAGCTTCTTCAGGCATTATAGATACTCCTTGTAAAATTTAATTGGTGCTATCAGGTATTCTTAAACCATTATAATACAAAATGCGGCAAATAGCAATTTCTTTCGGAACGAGGGACTGTCTCTTTTTAGCAATGAGCGAATTTATTGTGTGTTCTACTTTTCTCAGAGTACAGCTAAAGTGCGGCAATCGATCACGATTGCCGCACTTTAGCTGTACTCTGAACGGTTGTTTTGTTGTTGTCCTTATGCGGGGTAGCCCTTCCGCCCCCTCCGTCACTGTTGCCACGCAGAAAGCTGTGATACCCAGGCGGTTCAGTTCTTTTGCAATCAGCACCGCTCCGTGTCCGTAGGCGTTAGCCTTGACCGCTGGCATAAGGGTAC
>VSNT01000127.1 GCA_009774465.1 Lachnospiraceae bacterium | reverse complement strand
GGGTGTCCGGATCGGTCACCCATTCATGTTCGCACTCTTCGGTATTATCACCGCCATCCGGATTATTGTCTCCTTCTTCTCCACTCCCATTTCCATCTGATTTCTCAGCTCCACATTTGCTGCATGTGGTAAGCTGGGTGTCCGGATTGGTCACCCATTCATGTTCACACTCTTCGGTATTATCACCGCTGCCCGGATTGTTGTCTCCTTCTTCTCCACTTCCTTCCGGTGGCGTGGTCTGGCTTCCATTATTATCACCTTCGCTGCCATCTCCATCCTCTCCCGGAGGCGGCGTCTGACTGCCATTACCGCCATCACTTCCACTGCCATCTCCACCCTCTCCCGAAGGCGGCGTCTGGCTGCCATTTCCTTTATCATTTCCACTGTCATCTCCATCCTCTTCCGGAGATGCCGGCTGGCTGCCGCCATCCGATACCTGTAAATCACTGCTGCCGGCAGAAGGAACTGTGCTGTCCGTATCCACTGCCTGACCAGCAGCATTTACGCCTTCCGCCCATGCATACATTACCTGTTCGTTATTCAAGACAAGCACCATTGCCAATAAAAATGCTGCTATACGTGTTATCCTTACCCTTACCCTTATCCTTCTCTTCATCTTGTCATCACCTGTTTACCTGGATATAACCGAACGTTGTTACAAAACCTTAACCTGTACTGATTCTTCAAATTCCGTACAGTTTGTCATCCCTTTTATCTTATCATCAAAACCTTCATTTCGGAAAAACACAAATTCCAATGATGCATAAGGCAGCACTTCTATTTCCATTACCTGATAGAGGATGCCGCTTTCAGTTACCTGATAATAATCTGGTGTGCCTGCAACTGACAGATAATACTTATCATTTGCATTTATCTTAAACATGGAAGCATCCCACTTCAACTGGATTTTTTTCCGTGTTGCAGTAGTTTCCGAACCGGTATAATTACCGGAAGTAATCAATTCATATATGAAACCTGATTCCTTATCAACATCCTGCTTCCAATTGGCGCTGTCCCATGTTTTTCTGATTTCAAATCCGTGATCTTCGATTTTAAACTCTTTTTCCACATAATCAAATTTTATGATTCCTGCAATACATCTGGTTCCCACCAGATAATCCGGGCCGGTAGGATAAGCCACCATCAATATATCTGAAGGCACATATGCCGCGCTTCCTGTCTTTGCAACTGTGAGTTCATACCCATTGGCACTTAATCCGCCTCCCGGCAATGTGCCTGTAAAACTGGCAACAGTTCCTTTTCCTGCGCTAAACGAAAGGGCTTTCGTATCGCTTCCATACTTTACGCTGTAATTTGCCCCTGCCGGCTCATCAAGCAGCATAAAGTTCACCTGATATTCCACGTTCAAATCCTTATCGTTATAAAGTAGCTGAGTATCATAATTTCTTACTTCTACGGAAACAAAATGGGTATCTGTCCCATGCCAGTCGTCCACAGATGCAATAATGGTATTTCTGTATCCGTCTGCAATTTCTTCCATAGAAAGGCCTTTAATATCCTCATGAGGCGCCATATAATTACTGCTGAAATAAAAACCGGAAGCAATCGCCATTCCTTTATTATATCCGGTCTTATAGTACTTGGCATACACGCTGAAAGAGGTTCCTGCCAGAATCAGGACTCCCATAGCGGTAATCAAAAGTCTTGATTTCTTATTAAGTTTTTTAAACTTTTGCTTCACCCCGTCTATCATCCGCATCTGTCATCTGCCCTTCCTGCCCTGCCTGTTATGGCGGCTAAGGCTTTTCCACAGGTCTTGGCTGTTTGGCATTTACCACTACATACACCAGATCAGTTTCCTTTTTATAGTCGTCAAAATTGCTGATGTTATCCCATTTTACTTCAATAAGATAATAGTCAAATTCATAGCTTCCGTTTTTGTATGCCAGCTGCATTGGATGGTTCTCATCATCAGAAAGCCAATAGGTTCCCACATTCACTATTCCACTGATGTTCTGGCTCCCAAACACTCTCTGTCTGATATCATCTGAAATATCTTTTCCATCTAAAGCCCTGGCCTCGCCTGTTACCGGATCAATGCCTTCTTTCGTCCAGTAATATTTTCCTTTTGTGTCATCCTCCATGATAATGGCGCCATCCGGCAAAACGCTTCCTGAATTCATTTCCTCTCTTTTTAACGGATAAACAGCATAGTTCACCGCCAGATTATCCGTATGTACAAGCATCAGGTCGTATCCAAATTCCGATTCCCTGGCCTGCGCTGTCATATCGCTTTCGTCCCCTGTATAATTATCAGGACGTTTATTTGATACACAGATTACTGTCTGCTTTACTTCTCCCGGATGCAGATTACCAACGCTTCCTGAATTCATTTCCTCTCTTTTTAACGGATAAACAGCATAGTTCACCGCCAGATTATCCGTATGTACAAGCATCAGGTCGTATCCAAATTCCGATTCCCTGGCCTGCGCTGTCATATCGCTTTCGTCCCCTGTATAATTATCAGGACGTTTATTTGATACACAGATTACTGTCTGCTTTACTTCTCCCGGATGCAGATTACCAACTGCAAACTCCAGGGTATCCGTTGCATTAGGGTTCATTAAGTACAAATTATAAGGCGCCATTACAGCAGCCCCTTCTGTCTGCGCTCGTTTTGCATCCTCTCTTAAATACCAAGCAAAGGTGCCTCCCGAAAGAGCCAGAAAAAGAATTGCACAGACTGATAACACAATTAATTTTTTCTTCCTGCTCATTTGTTAGTCACCCACTCCTTCCGGACTGCCCTCTATGGATACATTAAAATAAATTCCGTCAATATAGTTGCCTAAAGCAGTGTCTTCCTCATCATATTTACGAATGGCGCTTCGCTCATCAAGTCCGGCAAATCTTGGAATGGCTGTATAATTTGGCACATCTGTAACCTCATAATTCCATACCCAGTAAATCGTTGCCGGAATTTCCCTGTTAAATTTAAGAGCCCCTTTTGCCTCCTCCACATCATCTGAAACATTGTCATAATAAGTAAGGGGAGATCTGAATTTTACGATTCCGTTTTCCGTGTACATTTCCTGATAAACAGTAATGTGATCTTTTATAATTTCCTCTATTTTCTGCTTCTGGGCCGGAGAAATACCTGTTGAAGGTTTATATTCCAACTGCACTTTAATAGAGTAAGACTTAATGCTTTCTGACAAAGATGTAATATAAAAAGTCATGGGGTTATACGCCCCCGGTGCAATCATCTGTTCCTGTATATTTTCAAAATTATTCAGTTGAATGGGCACAATGGCATATTCCTTATCATCCACCGTAACTTTAGGAAGATAACCGGCAGTCATAATGTCCTCGCCATCAGGCTCAATTGCCACTTTAATCCCTCCGGTTCCTCCTGTTTTAAGATCAATTCCGTAAGCTTTTGAAGAATTATTCACTGCATACCAGCCATAAGTTGCCGACACTAATACCACTGCAAGAAGAACACACATGACAAAACTTAATATGATTTTTTCCTGAAAAAATTGTCTGATTTTTTTCATTTTATTTTTTCCTGATATCCCTCGCCAATTGTAATACACAGGACAGAAAACAAAGAAGAACCGGTATAATCACAATCACAAAATAAAACTCCCGGTTGGACAGTTTTTCAAGGAAAGAAGAAAATTTCTTTCCAAAGGGAAGTTTATATATATATTTCCCTACAATGTCCTCATAACAGGTGGTATAGTCGTCTGTCCAGTCATTGTTATCCCCTTTTGTGTAAAAAAGTGTTTCCTTTGTGGTTCTGTCCTCTACAATATCCACAATTCTGTGGGTATTAAAGCTTCCCAAAAGAGCAGGATCGGCGGAAGAAAAAGTAATAATATCACCCACCGCAATTTCATCAAAAGGCGTCTCTTTTACAATAATGCAGTCTCCGCTTCCGAAAACCGGCTCCATACTGTCCGACATCACCCGAAGCATTCTGTATCCAAATATATCCGGCGACTGGTTTTGGGCCGCCTGAATAATGAAATAGCACAAATACAGCACCACAGCCACAAATATGATATTCCCTGCAAATGATAATACCCTCTTCATTATTTCTTCTTCTTTGCTTTTTTCTCTGCCAGCTTATCCCGCCGTTTCTGCCGCATCAGCCTTGCCCTCTCGCTTATGCCTTTACTGCCTTCTTTTGCCCTGCCTTCTGTCCTGTCAGTTTTAGACGCTGATGATGCTCCTTCTTCGGAAGACTTTAGCTGATTTCTTTGTATTTCCCGTTTCTTTTGTCTGTTAATCCGCTCCTGCTCCGCCAGTTCCGCCTTTCTTCTGGTTTGAATATCTGTCAGTTCTTTCACCAGAAGTTTTCTTAAGTTTGCATCGCTGAGCTCCGTATTTCTCACAATTTCATCCAGAAGCTGCCTGATTTGCTTTACGTCCATTTTCTTTTCCTTTAGGGGACGATCCACGTTGATTTCATTGTGAAATTCCATGTTATTGTGAAGGATTGCATAATCACGGATTACCGTATTGTAAATATCCCTTTCAAACTGTCTGGAAATAATGGGATCCTGCTTTACAATATTTACCTTATATCCCACTCTGCTGTAAGAATGAATAAAATTCCACAGCTTATGACATGCTTTATAATCCTTGTTTTTACCGATGGCATTGGTTTTTACAATTGGATGAGATACCGCCGGATAGCGGCGCATCATTCCGATAAACTCTGTTGCCGCCAGCATATTGATCTGCTGATGTATTTTTATGATTCTGTTAAAAATATTGGCATTTTCCGTTTCATTGTTTACGTCTGTCTGCTTTTCCTTAATATTTACAGAAAGCTTATAATCGATTACCTCCGTATAATTATCCACACGCGACTGCATTTCAAAAAAAGTACCTACTTCATCTTTACTTGCCTCAAAAATCATGTTAAACCGTTTGTTTACAAAATACTGGAGTTCTGCTATCAATGTGCAGACAAATCGATTTTCGTAGATATTGATACTTTCTTCCTTGTATACATTCAAAATACGGTTGGGAATAACCGTACCATCCTCCTTATACTCATCAATCAGATTACTGTGCTGCAAAAGATGCCTGATCGATTCTGTGGTAATATTCCGTGCCATTGCCACATTGACTACTTCCCGGTCTTCCTCAATAAACTTCCTGGGATTGACAATTACATAGTGGAGGGAAGGCAGTGCCTCTTCAATTGCAGCCACCCATTCTTCATCAATGCTTTTTACCAGTCTGGCGTTAGAAAATTTGCAGTAATTGCTGCCTGTCTCCAACAGATTGTAAAAGTAATTATAGAATCTGTCCTCCTTAAGCCCCTCCTGCATTTCTTCTCTATTCATATTTAGATATGTTTCATGGACATAATCTGTATTTTCTTTATTTGCCATCGCCTTCTCCAAGTCTAACTTGTACTCATTTTCTTAAGCCGCGCCAAATATGCCTTGCTGATACGCATATTTTCACTTCCAAATTCGTGATCCAGGTAAACTACAAGGCCATCCAGCTCATCTCTGATAAAGCCAAGTCCCAAAGACTCAAATTTGCGCAGAATCTTTTTTGCAAACATAAAGTCTATGCCATCTATTTCCGTCCCGCCGCAGGCCACATAGCAGGGAACAAAATCCTTCATCTGCCGCATGATACGGTTACCAAAGGTAAGTCTGAAACGTTCAATCAAATACTTATCCAGCTTATCCAGCAGCATCAGATTTTCTTCCGATACCGGATATTTCTCCTTTGCCTCCTCATAAAGTCTCTCCATATGCTTATAGCTAAGACGCATGGGCGGCGTATCCGGCGCCTCAAAATACTCGGCACGGTCATCTAAGTCGATAGGGATTGCACGGTCATAAACCTTATCTGCCACTGCAAAAGTGGAATCGTCATTATTAATCGTTCCCACATACCAAATGTTATTGGGAATCCATATTTTTCCTTCCTTCATAAGCTCCGGATCACTGGCTGCTGTGTTTGACACCACTGAAACAAACCGCTCTTCTTCCCTTGGAAGTTCCAGAATGGAAAGCATCTCGGCAAAATAATACTCTACTCTTGCTATATTCATTTCATCCAATATCACAATTCTGGGATCTTCGTAGTAATGCGCCTCATAAAGAGTTTTCAGAAAATCCGTTTCCGTGTATTTTTTCGTAAAATCATTATAATAGCCAAACAGCTCCGTACGATCCCTCCAGGAAGGCTGCACGGAACAGATCACGCTGGGATTTTGAATAAACTGCCCGAAGGCATAAGGCAGTGATGTTTTACCAGTACCGGAAATACCCTGCAGAATCAGCATTTTAGCAGCACCAAAGGATGCAAATGCCTGCTTCATAACTTCCAGGTCATAATAAAGCCCCAGCCTGCTTGCTGCAAAGTTTCTGAAATTGATACAGACTTCTTCCAGTGTAATGGTATAATCATATTCCGGCGGCTGATATGCAGGATCTTTATAAAAAAGATCTACACTTGATAATCTGGGGAAGCGTCTTTCTTTTGTATCAATCACCTCGACAGCTCCCTCATCTTCTGAAAGTTCTGCTTCGTCTGTATTTTTTTCTCCGGCATTTTCATCAAAAGCATCCGTTTCCAGCAGATCTTTGGGCGTATCCAAAAGGTCTGCATTCAGTTCCATTCCCAATTCCGAGATCTTCATTGCAAGAATTTTGTCCTTTTGATAATTTGCCTTCATGATCTCACGCTTTAAGGTTACTACTTCATCTTTCATCTTCTCATATTCCACCACCGGAACCTTAAACCGGAATATAATTTTAAGGCCTTTCCAGACCAGATAAATAAACAGCGCCAAAAGAGTCAGCATTAAAATATGTACGATAATCGCCGCAATCCAGCCAAACACAGACAAATCATCCTTATAGGTATTAAACAGCTCCATATAATAACGAATGTCAAATATGCCGATAATCGCATCCTTAATGGCAACCAGCACATTCCAGATATGCCCGAAAAATGTCCTCATAAAGTTATAAAAGTAGTAAAAAAATGCATTCATTTCCGCTTATCCTCTCTATCGTCCGGCTGCCTCGGCATCTCTTGAAATAAACTGTATATTACCTATGATCTCATCCATTTGAATAGAATTGGTACAGTCATCATCCGTTCCTTCTATCCATACAAGCATTGTAACCAGCACATCCTCGTCTTCCCTTATGGTAAAAAGCTTCTCTGAATTACCTCCTTCACCGCCTTCAAACGCTCCGCCTGCCGAAGGCTGTTTCATTGTGGCATAGCCTCCATATTGACTGGGAATGGAATTGTTTGCATGATCCCCGCCATTATGCTGACTGCTGTTGGGTTCATACACAACAATATCCTGTCCTTCAACAATAAATGCTATCCGGATGGAATTAGCCGCTGTAGCTCCTCCTTCTGCGGTGGAACCGGCTGCCTGCTTAATGACACATCCGGTATTTTCCTCTCCCTGTTCTGGCCCAAGGAGCATAATGTCATAAGACTTTACATTTGTGCTTACCTTTCTGCCGCTGCCGGTTTTTAAGCTTCCTGCCTTAAGATAAAAGGTTTTCTGATATACATAGCTTTCATTTAATGTCTTTTCATCTGTAATTTCTTTCGTGTTTGTTACGCTGTCCCCCTCATAAACCGGCTCATAAAAAGTCTTCATATCTGCAGTGGTAACCGGATTTAACTCCATATCATCCATAGCAACCGGGCTTTGCCTTGCTGCTTTCAAATCAAGGAAATCTCCATATTCCCCCGGGGAACCACCCAAATCGTCTGCAATTAAAAGATCTGCCGCTCCGCCTGCCGTAAGCGACAGGTTGTATACTCTGGGTTTATTATTCAGTGTAAACCAGGCATAGGTGGCTGTGGACAAAACTGCCACATATAATAGACATACCAGCAGCTTGGACTTCAAATGTCCCTCTTTCTTTTTTTCCTTCTTCTTTTCCATAATAAGACTTGTCCCCCTCATCTCTAATAAGTAAAGCTCATGGCAAGCTCCAGCTCGCCCCCAATGATTTTATCAATACATTCGGGATCTTCTCCCTCTAACCAGATCACCACGGTAAACTTATCCATCCCCTCATGCTCAAAATCCTCCCGCAGTCCTGTGCATATGGTTCTGCTTGATGCAAAGGGCACCGTATTCAACTGGTAAACTCCCTTAAGGCCTTTCAGCCCCAGCCTGTCGACCGCATCCTGGGGAATTTTATCCAACTGGGCGCCGGTTAAAAGCGTCTGCTGCTGTTCCGGATTCTTCGCATATTCCAAAAAAGGAAACTCATAATCCGAATATTGCACTTCCGCCCCGCCGCCTGCGCTTTCTTTTGCGAAGATCTCCTGCTCCCCGTTATGGAAAAGCATAATCCATGACGCATCCTCTATCCCTTTGGTCTGATGCCTGATAAAAAGGTTGTAGCGATAATCCTTTGTTTCTCCTGTTAAATTCTTAACATAAAAAGTGTATGCAAAATAATCTGCCCCATGATGAACTCCGTCAATGTCCATCACATCCTCATCTATGTTATAAATACTGATATTAGTCGCATCCTCTTTGGCCACTGCATGTAAGGTAATTAACCGCTCATCAAAATTAGGGATCTCCGACAGGTAAAAACCGTCTCTTGCCATTTCCCTGTCGACTTTTACCACAAACTCACCTGCATTGGTATAAAATGCCGCCATAATAAAACAGACAGACAAAACCCCCATAATGAGGAGAATCGTCTGTTTTGCAGCATGTACACGGAAAAGGCTTCGAAAAAGGCTGGCTCCGCCCAAATACCAATGTCTGAATCGATTCAACAAATCAAACCGGCTAAGCAGAGTACGCCTTGCTTTTCCCGCTTTCTTATCCGGCGTCTGCGCATTTGTATTTCCGTTATGTAATTTATTGTTTTGGAAACGTTTTCGTTTTCTCATTGTACCAATAGCACCTTTATCTTTGTGTGGCGATACATAAAATCCCCCGCATACTTTTTGCGGAGAAGAGGGCAGTCACACCCTTACAATACATCGCTTAAAAATTTCCACCAGTTCGGGCTGAAACTGCCCTCCGGCTTCCTCTTCAATGATCCTAAGGGCTTCTTCCCTTGTCGTCTGTTTCTTTTTATAAGGCTTCCAGCTTGTAATTCCATCGTAGGTATCTGCAATTGCACAAATCCTTGCCACAAGAGGAATCTCCGTACCGGAAAGCTGGTCAGGATATCCTTTGCCATCAAATCTTTCATGATGAAACACCGCAACTTCTTCCCAGATTTTCATTATCTCATCTGGAAATGGCTGTGCATAAATGCTTTTTATTGCACGTTTTGCATTTACCGTATGGTCTTTAATTAACTGTAATTCCTCTTTCGTCAAATCCTCCACTTTATTCAGCAAGGCAAATGGAATATAATGCCTGCCTATGTCATGAAGCATAAAAATCTGCCGGCTTACCGCCCGGAATTCATTTCCCAGGCTGTCATTTACATTTTCCATATCTGCATCTGCCATGTATTGATACATAACATTGGCGTATTTTCCAACCCGCTCCATATGAAGTCTGGTATTTCTGGGAAATGTACTCCAAAGTGCATCCAGGTCAGGAAAACATCCTGTCTCAGAAGGACTTATTTCGTTTTTATCTGCAACAATCATTTCGGCTCTCCATATTGGCTTCAAATGGCTGTTTTTATAACTTTTTTACAATACAATTTTATTATTTCAAATAAATTATGTCAACTATTTGGGACAAAATCACACAATTTTTTCAGAAAATAACCTGTAATTTTGTTCATAATACTAACTTTACATAAAATACCATATCAATATCTTTTCACCATACAGAATCGAAATAAAAATCCCCAAAGAAAGATAAGGTCCCAATGCCATCATTTTGCCTTTCCCTTTCCATATCATCCGGACAGGATGAACCACTGCGCCAGATACCGCGCCAATAAAAAAAGCCAGCAGAATTTTCCGCCAGCCCAAAAGAAGACCGGCTGCGGCCATCAGCTTCACATCACCGCCTCCAATCCCCTCTCCTTTTGTAAAATAAAAAAGCAGCAAAAGAAAGCCGCTTACCGCGCACATCCCAATTACATGCTCCTTCCAGTTGGAAAGATTTAAAATCAGATGCACCACTCCCAGGCTCCCTATTGCAAAATTGTACCTGAAAGGAATTTCAAAGGTTTTCTCATCAGCAATACCTATCTTTAAAAGTAACGCTGCACAAAGGCAGATAAAAAAGCTCTCCCGTTTCCATCCCTTTTCCAAAACCACCCAGATAAAAATCATAACGTTAGTCAGCAGAAAACCTGCTTTCCTCATTCTCCACCAGCCTTTTTATGAAAGAATTTCATATTGCATCAATTCATATTTCAACTTTGTTCCTTCAGCAATTTCCGCCGGAAGCAAAGCCCTTGCCACCAGTTTTGGTTCTTCGCTTTCCACATCCGTGCGTTTTAAATTTGCATAATCTCCATCAATACTTACCACTTCGTAATAAAATGTGTTCATAAATAACTCCTTTTCAACTGCTTATTATTC
>VSNT01000126.1 GCA_009774465.1 Lachnospiraceae bacterium | reverse complement strand
TGATGTGTATTAGAGACAGACATAAATTGCCAATTGTGTTAATATAATGGATGGCTGTAATTTCATTTCATTCTGATTGAGAGAAGGGATCAGAAAGGAAATAAATGAAATTAAATACTGTAAAAAATCCGGATCTTCCTTATGAAAAGTTTTTGTCGCTTGGCCCTTCCGCCTTGACAGAGGCGGAACTTCTGGCAATTATTTTAAGGACAGGCACACGAAACTGCCCGGCATTAAAGCTGGCAGAACAAATTTTATCTCTTTCAGCACAAAGAAAACGGGGGCTTAATCTGCTTCATCATATTTCACTGAAAGAGTTAATGGAGATTCCCGGAATAGGAGAAGTCAAGGCGGTAAAAATAAAGTGTGTTGCAGAGCTTGCAATGAGAATGTCCAGAGAAAGGGCTGCATCCACCCTCCGCTTTAATATGCCTGATACAGTGGCGGATTATTACATGGAAAACATGCGCCATCAGGAAAAAGAAATTGTTTTATTGTTACTTTTGGATAATAAGCTGAACTTAATCGAAGAATATATGATATCAATAGGGACTGTAAATGCTTCACTTGTATCTGCCCGGGAAATTTTTATACAGGCGTTAAAATACAGAGCCTGCCATTTAATGCTTCTGCACAATCATCCCAGTGGAGATCCCAAACCCAGCAATCAGGATATTCTGATTACCCAAAAGATAAAAAAAGCAGGAGAACTGATGGACATTCCGCTTATAGATCATATTATTGTAGGCGATGGCTGTTACATTAGTTTAAAAGAAGAACATTTAATATAGAAAGGGGTATTTACTTTGTCTAACAGTGCATTTGGTATTGATTTAGGAACCAGTAATATTAAAATTTATAATCGTTCGGATGACACGATCCTGGTGGAAAAAAATATGATTGCCATCGAAAATAAAAATAATTTATTTGCCTATGGTGATTCCGCTTTTGAAATGTATGAAAAAGCGCCTGCAAATATTCATATTTCCTATCCGCTTTCCAATGGAGTAATTGCGGACATCAAAAATATGGAACTTTTGATCAAATACTTTATCAATGATCTGACCAGAAGCAACTTAAAGGCGGCAGACTATTATATTGCAGTTCCCACAGATGTTACTGAAGTTGAAAAAAGAGCTTTCTATGACCTGATTCGCGATGCCGGAGTGAAGGCAAAAAGAATTATGGTAGTTGAAAAGGCGGTTGCTGACGGACTGGGACTTGATATTGACGTAAAAAATTCTCAGGGCGTACTTATTGTCAATGTGGGATTTGACACCACGGAAATATCAATTCTTTCACTGGGCGGCATTGTACTGAGCCGGCTGATCAAGGTAGGAGGCCAGAAGTTTGATGATGCCATCCGTGCTGCTGTAAGGCGGGAATTCAGCCTTATAATTGGAGGTAAAACCGCTGAAAATGTAAAAATAGCATTGCGTGAGCTTGAAAAATCAGGCGCCGGCGCCGTGGTTTATGGAAGAGACATTGTGACAGGACTTCCGGTGGAACGGGAGCTTCCCACCCAACTGATTGATGATTCTCTGACAGAACATTTTTATACAATTATTGACAATATAAAAGTTATTTTGGAAAGAACGCCTCCGGAACTTGCAGCAGATATTTACCGGCATGGTATTTATCTGACAGGTGGCGCTTCACAGGTAAATCATTTGTCAGAGCTTATGCAAAAGGGAACAGGACTTAAGGTAAATGTTTCCGAAAATCCAACAACAAGCGTAGCACTGGGAATTTCCAAGATTATTAAGGATACAAATTATAAATCAGTGGCCTATTCAATTGAAGGAATGAGCAAATGAGTCCAATCATAAAGAAAAAAGGAGAAAAGTTTACATTACCCGGTAAATATCTCCTTTTTATTTTAACAATATTATGTACGGGTTTAATAGTCATCACATTTAATACTAATTTTTTAAGCGCCCCCATCAGCGCGGCAGGCGGTTTTCTTCTTATCCCTCTTCAGGACGGAATCAGCAAAGCCGGAAGCTGGCTCAGTACCCGTTCTGAGGAGCTGGTGCAGATTCGTTATCTTCTCAATGAGAACGAAGAGCTGAAAGCGCAGGTGGATGAACTCACTATGGAAAACATACGTCTTCAGCAGGACCGCTACGAGCTTACGAATTTAAGAGAATTATATGACCTGGATGCCCAATATGATGAGTATGATAAGGTGGGCGCCCGTATTATTGCCAAAGATTCCGGAAACTGGTTTCACTCTTTTGTTATTAATAAAGGGTATGAAGACGGACTGGCAATTGATATGAATGTGCTGGCCGGCAGTGGTCTGGTGGGGCGCATCATTGATGTAGGTCCTAACTGGTCGAAAGTTATGTCTATTATAGATGATAATTCAAATACCAGCGGCATGGTGCTGTCTACATCAGATAATCTGGTGGTACGCGGCAGTCTGGTATTGTATGCAGACGGACTGATTAGTTTTGAAATGCTGATTGACAGCGCTGACAGAGTTGTAGAGGGAGATAAAATTGTAACATCAAATGTCAGTGACAAATACCTGCCGGGGATATTGATTGGTTATATTTCCAGCATTACAGTAGATTCCAATAATCTGACAAAATCCGGAACAATTACACCGGCTGTTGATTTTGAGCATTTAGAAGAAGTTCTGGTGATCACAGAACTGAAACAGACTACGGGAGATTCTTAAGTGAAGCGATTTATAATATCTGTATTTTTTATTATTTTATGTTTTCTGCTGCAGACTACCGTATTTCAAGGTTTGTCGTTTGGAGGCATTGTTCCAAATCTTATGATTATTCTGACGGCTTCCTTTGGATTTATGAGGGGAGAAAAGACAGGACTTATTATGGGATTTTGCTGCGGTTTTTTCATTGATATCTTTTTTGGAAGTGTCCTTGGATTAAATGCAATGATCTATATGTACATAGGTTATGGCAATGGCAAATTTAACCGGATTTTTTATCCGGATGATATTAAACTGCCTTTGATTCTTATTCTGGTCAGTGATTTTGTATATGGATTTTCCTATTATGTGATTTTATTTTTGATGAGAAGTCGTTTTGATATCAAATACTATATGCTTCATATCATATTGCCTGAAATGGTATATACGATATTTATTACGCTGCTTTTGTATCCGCTGATTTTATGGATCAATAAAAAGATAGAGGCCTCTGAAAAAAGGAGTGAGCGGAAGTTTGTTTGATGAATTTAGAGAAAATTTTTTAAATATGGTAACATCCAGAGTTTTTGTTCTTGTGCTGATTATGATCAGTATATGCGGAATCATGGTCAACCGTATTTTTGATCTGCAGATTGTTCATGGGGAAGAATATCTTGATTCCTTTCAGATGAAAATTATGAAGGAACGCACAATTAACGGGAGCCGGGGGTGCATTTATGACAGAAACGGAAATCTTCTGGCCTATAATGAGCTGGCCCATTCCGTTACCATTGAAGATGTTTATGAAAGCGGCCGGTATAAGAACTTAAATTTAAATACAACCATATATAAGCTGATTAATATTATAGAGAGAAACGGGGACAGTATTTCCAGTGATTTTAAAATTGTGCTGGATAAAAATGGACGGTATATTTTTGCCGTTGAAGGAACACAGCTAAACCGTTTTCTTGCTGATGTTTATGGACATGCTTCCATTGAAAAGCTGGAAGAGAAGGAGCGCACTGCCACTGCACAGGATGTAATCAACTATTTGTGCGGCTGGGACAGGTTTCGGATTGGCAATTATACTGATGATGATACCAGTGATACTTTTGTCCCCGGAAATGGATATACCAGTGAAGAAGTTCTTAAAATTTTATCCATCCGCTATGATATGAATAATAACAGTTTTCAGAAATATATTGCAACTACTGTTGCAACAGACGTAAGTGAAGCAACAGTTGCCGTAGTAATGGAAAACAGTATGGAATTAGAGGGCGTGTCTATTGTTGAGGATACCATCCGCAAATATGTTGACAGTGTTTATTTTTCACATATTTTAGGCTACACAGGGAAGATATCACAGGAGGAATTGACAGCACTTCAGGAAGAATATGGAGAATCCTCCTATAATTTAAATGATACGGTAGGAAAACTTGGAATTGAAAAATCTATGGAGTCTTACCTGCAGGGAACCAAAGGCAGCGAGACGATATTTGTCGACAGCCTTGGAAAAGTAACAGAAACCACCAATTATGTGGAACCGGTTGCCGGAAATGATGTTTTTCTTACCATTGACAAAGACCTGCAGATTGCAGTTTATAAAATACTGGAACAGAAAATTGCAAGTATTCTTTACACCAATATCATTAATGCGAAAGAATTTAACACCAGTGAAGTAAGCAGCAGTAAAATTAAAATTCCCATTTATGATGTATATTATGCCCTGATCAATAACAACGTAATTGATACGTCTCACTTTACAGCAGCAAATGCCGGGGAAACGGAAAAGGAAGTTCACGAACAATATACGGAAAGAAAGCAGGATGTATTTGATACTCTTCAAAGAGAACTTACGGAAGCAATGACGCCTTACGAAAATCTTGATCTTGAGTATCAGATTTATGAAAGCTACATCGCTGAAATGCTGTACAAAAATGGAATTATTGTCAGAAGTCGTGTGGATGTGGATGATGAAACATATATTGCGTGGACAACAGATGAAGTTATCAGTCTGAAAGAATATTTAAATTACTGTATTGCCATGAACTGGATAGACGTAACAAGACTTGACCTTTCCAGTCAATATGCTGATTCGGAAGAAATATATGAACACATTGTCAGCTACATTTTTGAACAGTTGGAAGATAATATTGATTTTACCAAGCGGATTTATCGTTTTATGATAAAAAAGGATGTGATATCAGGAACGCAGATCTGCAGGCTTCTTTTGGAACAGGAGCTGGTGGAAGTTTCTGCTGAAGAAAGGGCTGCTCTGGAAAATGGCTCTGTTTCCGCATTTAACTTTATGATGGAGCGTATCAAAAATCTGGATATTACCCCTGCCCAGCTTGCCCTGGATCCCTATTCGGCTTCTATGGTTGTCACAGATGTAAATACAGGAGATGTACTGGCATTGGTTACTTATCCGGGGTATGATAACAATAAAATGGCAAATGGTGTAAATGCCGAGTATTATTCCCAATTGCTGAATGATCTTTCAACGCCGCTGCGTAATTATGCCACTATGCAGATGACTGCGCCGGGATCAACTTTTAAAATGGTTTCTGCCACTGCCGGATTGATGGAAGGGGCAATTACACCATATACCACTGTTACCTGTAACGGAATTTTTGAGGATATTTATCCACCGCCAACCTGTTGGATTCATCCCGGGAGGCATGGTTCTTTAAATTTATCAGGAAGCATCCGCCATTCCTGTAATATTTTTTTCTATGAACTGGGGTATCATCTGGGAATGAATGGTGATGCCTATTCACCGGATACCGGACTTGCAGTTCTGAAAAAATATGCGGATATGTATGGACTTACGGAAACATCAGGCATTGAAATTGAAGAATCTACGCCGCAGGTATCTACGGAAGATGCAGTCCGGTCTGCAATTGGGCAGGGCAACAATAACTTTTCCACTGTAGGACTTGCCAGATATATCACAACGGTAGCAAACAGCGGTACCTGTTATGATTTGACGCTTGTGGATCGGATTACTGACCACAGCGGCAATCTGCTGAAGGAAAACAGTGCTGAGGTCAGAAACACCATAAACATGGAAGAATCTTACTGGGATGCCATTCACCTGGGAATGCGTCAGGTAATTGAAAACAATGCTTATCTGAAGGATCTGGAAGTGAAAGTGGCAGGTAAGACAGGTACAGCCGAGGAAGATAAAAACCGTGCAAACCATGCGCTGTTTGTCTGCTATGCACCTTATGATGAGCCGGAAATTGCCATAGCTACAAGAATTGCATTTGGATATACTTCCAGTTATGCGGCCAGAACTACAAAAGAGGTGCTGCAGTATTATTTTGATCTTGTAGATGAAGATGAGCTTCTTACAGGTGTTGCAGAGAGATTAACTGGCAGTACGGCCAGAACAGATTAGATTATTTAAAGGAGTAAGATTATTTTGAAAAATTCAGTTGTACTTAAAAGTTTTCCAAATGGCATTGTTCTGCATCTTGATCCGGAGATGCCTTTTGAAGCCTTAATAATTGATATTGCCGATAAGTTTCATGAGTCAAGCAGCTTTTTTAAAGATGCAAGAATGGCGCTTTCCATCAAAGGCAGAATACTGACTGATGAAGAAGAAAAGAAAATATTGGACGTGATTTCCGAAAACTCAAGACTTCAGATTATCTGTCTGGTGGGAGAGGATGATGCAACCAATCAAAATTTTGTTAAGGCTTTGCAGCAGACAGATTTTTCAGGTAAGCCGGGGGCAGGTGAAGAAGGACAGTTTTATAAGGGCACTCTGAAAAATGGACAGACTCTGGAAACGGAATCCAGTATTGTCATATTGGGTGATGTATATCCGGGCTCTGCGATTATATCAGCAAAAGACATTATCGTTTTAGGAGGGCTTTTTGGTGAAGCCTATGCAGGGGGAAATGGAGATTATCATCATTATGTAGTTGCGCTTGAAATGTCGCCGGAAAAATTAAAAATCGGTGATTTCAAATATAAACATAAAGAAAAGACCTCAAAATGGTCCATAAAACCAAAGGTACAGCCGAAAATAGCATACGTAAAAGACGAAAAAGTAATTGTGGATTCTCTCACAAAAGAATTACTGAGCGAATTGCCTGTTTAAGGGACTTTTCTCAGGGGACGAAATTAATTCATTTAAAATCTGGAGGTAAAAAATGAGTGAAGTAATTGTCGTCACGTCAGGAAAAGGCGGTGTGGGAAAGACCACCACATCTGCAAACGTAGGATCAGGTCTGGCCGCTATGGGAAAACGTGTGGTTTTGATCGACACGGATATAGGACTGCGTAATCTGGATGTTGTAATGGGGCTGGAAAACAGGATTGTGTATAATCTGGTGGATGTGGTAGAAGGAAAATGCCGCATTAAGCAGGCGTTAATTAAAGACAAACGCCATCCCAGCCTGTATCTTATGCCCTCAGCCCAGACAAAGGATAAAACAGCAGTGAACCCTGAACAGATGGTAAGAATGATCAACCAGCTTCGGGAACAGTTTGATTACATTATTCTGGATTGCCCGGCGGGAATTGAGCAGGGATTTAAAAATGCCATTGCGGGGGCGGATCGGGCGCTTGTAGTAACCACACCTGAAGTATCAGCAATCAGAGATGCTGACCGGATCATCGGACTTTTAGAGGCCAGTGATTTTACTAAAATTGATCTGATCATTAACAGGCTGCGGTATGACATGGTCAAACGCGGGGATATGATGAGTGCGGCAGACGTAGTGGATATTCTTGCAATCAGCCTGATCGGAATTGTACCGGATGATGAAAATGTAGTCATTGCAACCAACCAGGGGGAACCTCTTGTAGGAAATAATACATTGGCAGGAAAAGCATATCAAAATATATGTTATCGGGTAACAGGAAAAGAAATTCCCTTTCTTGAGTTTGAAAAAGGTGTTTCTTTTTGGGCAAGGATGTCAGGTATTTTCCATAAAAATTAGGAGGTGGTCTCATGGGAATCAGGAACTTTTTTAGCAGGAAAAAATCAAGGGAAATTGCAAAAGACCGTTTAAAGATATTGCTTATTTCCGACAGAGTCAACTGCTCGCCGGAAATGATGGAAATGATAAAAACAGATATTGCAAAGGTAATATCAAAATACATGAAAATAGATACGCAGAGTATGGAAATTCAGATCAGTAAAACTGACAGCAAGGGGCGGGATAAAACGCCTACCCTGTATGCGAATATTCCTATTTTGGACTTACATAAGAATGTAAACTGAAAGGTGATATAAATGCTGAAACAGTATAAAATACGCTATTTTGATTTTAAATTGGTATTTTTGGTAAGTGCACTTTCTGTAATTGGAATTATTGCAGTGGGAAGTGCGGCACCATCTCTCCAAAACAGACAGATTGCCGGCTTTGCCGTTGGACTGTTTTTAATGCTGGTAATCTCTCTGTTTGACTATTCGGTATTGCTTAATCTCTATTGGCTTATGTACATTTTTAATCTGCTGATACTTGCGCTTGTTATCTATATGGGGGAGGATACAAATGGCGCACAAAGATGGGTGACGATTGCCGGAATTCGTTTTCAGCCTTCGGAGCTTGCCAAAATACTGATTATCTTATTTTTGGCGCAATATATTTATAAACATAAGGAGCATTTCAACACCTTTAAATGTATTTCAATGTGCTGTATTTTATTTGTAATTCCTGCAGCGCTGGTGCTTGCACAGCCGGATCTTTCAACAACGATTGTAATTTGTCTGATCTTTGCAGTAGTAATGTTTACAGCGGGCGTACGATGGCGGGTGGTTATAGGCTTTCTGGCTGTGGCCATTCCGTCTATGATGATTTTTCTTTACCTTGTTCTGCAGCCGGAGCAGAAAATTATAAATCAATATCAGGCAAACAGAATTGTTGCTTTTTTTAACAAAGAAGAGTATGCCAATTCTATCGGCTACCAGCAGGAATATTCCGTTATGGCAATCGGTTCCGGCCAGCTTACCGGAAAAGGATATAAAAATAATGAGATCAGCTCCGTAAAAAATGCAGACTTTATAGCAGAACCCCAGACAGACTTTATTTTTGCTGTTATTGGGGAGGAATTTGGATTTGTAGGCGCCTGCGTTGTTATTGTTCTTATTATGCTGATCAGTGTGGAATGTCTTTTGATTGCCAGGCGCGCCAAGGATATTGCAGGAACTGTCATAGCCGCAGGCGTAGGGGCAATGATAGGATTTCAGGGATTTATCAATATAGGAGTGGTTACCTATTTACTTCCAAATACAGGGCTGCCGCTTCCTTTTGTAAGCTATGGGCTTACGTCGCTTGTAAGTTCTTTTATTGGAATTGGATTTGTTTTAAATGTGGGGTTACAATGCCGCACAAAATGATGTATAATGGGTAATAAGGGTTAACGGGAAGGGGTATAGCATGAATATAGCATTAATTGCACATGATACCAAAAAGAAGCTAATGCAGAATTTCTGCATAGCATATCGTGGTATTTTAAGTAAAAATGAATTGTACGCAACCGGCACAACAGGAAGGCTGGTAGAGGAAGTGACCAATTTAAACATTCATAAATTTCTGGCAGGACATCTTGGCGGAGAGCAGCAGATTGGTGCACAGATTGAACACAATCAGATAGATCTTGTTATTTTTTTAAGAGATCCTTTAACTTCCAAAACGCATGAGCCGGATGTGAATAATGTAATAAAACTTTGTGATATGTATAATATTCCAATGGCAACCAATCTGGCAACAGCAGAGTTACTTATTAAGTCCCTTGACAGAGGAGATCTAGAGTGGCGTGAAATGTACAAATAAGAAAAATAAAATTTTATCTGCATTTTTTGCGGCAAGTATTTTATTGTTTACAGGATGTGGACAGGCTTCCTATGATATGCCATACACAACAAATTCAGATGTAAGCAGTTTTCGGATTGTTAATTTGGAAGAGGAGCGGGGGGTGGCGGAACCCTTTGCAAATGATTTATGCATTGTGGATGCAGATGCAGGGGGAAGCAGTCTTTCCATTACCGCTTCCGCTGCAGGGCTTTTTGATGTAAATCAAAAAGAAACCATTTATGCGAAAAATGTCCATGAAAAGCTTTATCCGGCTTCTCTTACAAAAGTTATGACTGCACTTGTTGCATTAAAGCACGGTTCCAGTGATATGATGCTGACTGCAACGCCAAATGTTAGGGTTTTAGAATCAGGCGCACAGGTCTGCGGTATCAGAGAAGGGGATCAAATGACGCTGGATCAGGCGCTTCATCTTTTGCTGATTAATTCTGCAAATGATGCTGCTGTTATGATTGCTGAGGGGATTGCCGGTTCCGTAGAGGCATTTGCAGACATGATGAATGAAGAAGCCCTTGCGCTTGGAGCGACCAACACACATTTTGTGAATCCTCATGGACTGCCCGATGATAATCACTATACAACTGCTTACGATATGTATCTTATTATGAATGAAGCTGTAAATTACAGCCTGTTTAACGAAATCATACATATGGATACTTATACTACAGTGTACACGGACAAAAATGGTGCTTCAAAGGAAATCAGCGTAAACAACAGCAATTATTTTATTCAGGGAACAGCACAGGCTCCCAGCGGGATTACGGTTCTTGGGGGTAAAACAGGCACAACAAATGCGGCAGGGCATTGTCTGGTATTGATCTCCAGAGATTCTTCCAGCAATCCTTATATTTCAATTATTCTGCGGGCGGACAGCAGGGATGGTTTATACGAACAAATGACAGATTTGTTGGGAGAAATAAACAATTAACAGTTGTTTTTTAACCAGCAATCACTTATAATTAATTTAGGCAAATCTATTTTATAT
>VSNT01000125.1 GCA_009774465.1 Lachnospiraceae bacterium | reverse complement strand
GAACTCACAAAGGAAAAAAATCTCATGGAGCTGCTCGACTTGCTCCGTAAAAACAATATGAAAGAGGCTGCAAACAGCATCTTTGAAATGGCAGCGTATGTTGATGTCATGGAGAAAAAGATGGATTCGGTCTTAGAGGAGCTTGTGACGGTAAAGGACCAGCTTCATAAGATGGAAGAACGTGAGGCAGAGAAAGGGCTGAAACAGTCACTCAAAAGGGCAGTAAACAAGCTGGAACAGGACTGCAAAGCCATGAAAGAAAAACTGTTTGAAGTCAAGGCAGAGATCAAGGCAAAGGCAGGGGAAATCGTGACGGCGGCAAAGCATAAAGGGAAAGCTGCATTGAACAAAATGGCGGAGTTTCTTGGAATTAAGAAAAAATTAGAGGGTATCCGCCAGAATGTGCAGGAGTCCATAGCAGACGTGGATAAGAGCATTGGAAAGATAGACGCTTTCGGCACAGGCATGAGGGAAGCCGGACAGAAGATCGCCAACACGTTCCGCACATTTGCGGATAAACCGGAAAAGGAGTATGGGGAGAAGAAGTTCTCAAAGACAGAACTGATAAAGAAGCCGTTTCAGGCTAAGAGAAAGCTGCTGTCCGGTATCCTCAACTGTGCAGATGCCGCTATAGAAAAGACAGAGCAGCTTGCCGCAGACGTGAAACAGTACCAGACGGATAAGGCAGAACGACAAACAGGCAGCGTTGACAGCATGGAGGCTGTTAATCCGGTTGAACTTGCGGTAGTGGCAGAGCCGGAGTTCCAGTATGGGGCAGAGGCTTTTGAGGCACACCAACAGGAAACAACAAAAGCGATGGCAACGGATAAAGCGACAAAGAATGTGCCTGTAAAGAACGGAAAGAGCCGATAGGGAAAAGTCCTCTTGAGTTGAACTTAGGTTTGATTCAGGAGGATTTTTTGTTTTGATGGTCGTTTTCTGCAAAAACAGGCTACTTTCTGCAAGGCATATTTTCTTTTGTTTTAGTTTCTGCTATTTTTAAGAAGGTACAATAGATTGTTCTATATGGCATATTAAATATTGAGGAAAGGAGTAGTAAAAATAATTGTGAATATGTTTATAGGGTGGTCTGTATTTAACAACAAAATGATATTGAAATAGGAGGAATTGCAGTATGTTTAAGAAAATCAAAAAAGTAGTAGCTTTTGCATTGGCTTTAACCATGTTAATGGGGATGGGTACAGTGGCGTTTGCAGCAGAGAGTGAAAGTGAAGTTCCGGAGCTGACAAAGGTTGACGGTATGACGGTGGCTATTGAGGAGGATAATGACAATGGAATCAGCCCTTTGTGGTGGTCTGGTGATGGTCCTGCTCCACAAGTAACCAAAATCGAACTTTATGATCATGGTTTGTTAGATAATGGAAACTATTGTGTCATCATTAAGGTTTATGGTTACGGAAGTGATACTACAACCTTTAACGGTAGAAGTATTTCGTGGTTTAAACAGCAGCCGTTTATAATTTCAGGTAATGGTGCGGACGGTTTTTATTACTGGTATGATTGCGGAAAAATAACAGCACCTGGTAATTATACATTTGCCACAAAATTTAGATCTACCAATTTCCCATATGGTGAGAAATCCTTTTCATGTGTATTCAAAAAAAGTTAAGGCAGAAAGTGGGCTGGCATATAGAGAAACTTTTAAGCTGATTGGAGGAACAGAAGTATGCACATTGGTTCTGGTCTAAATACTGTATCTTCATTGTACGGTCAACAAAAAGGCAATAATATTAAAGCCCCTGCATCTGCGGAAAAGACATTTCATGCGGCTGAAACACCAAAGGTATACCAGATATTCACAACAGATAATATGTTGTGGACAGGAGGTAATGGTACAGGTCTTTCTTATTGCCTTAAATATGCTGATGAATCAACAGATGAAAATCCTGTGGTGTTAGCTAAAGGTGTGGATGAAAACGGAAAAGAATTTGAAAGAAAAATTTATATAAACGATGTTAATCCATCAAACGCTACAGTAGTTGAAATGCGTGCATTGGAAGCACACTACAAGGTGGAAAAGCAAGGTGGCTTTACGTCTTTGCCGCTTGAAGCTGGTAATATGGGACTTAATGACAGAAGGGATTTTATCTCAATGTTTAAAAAAAGCATAGAAGATCTAAAGAAATTAGGAAAGTTTGACTTATCGTTGCTTTGGATGAAAAGTATGGATACTTATCTTAATTTGACAAGTTCAAATAGTAAGTATAAATAAGGCATGGTCACTTGAACATAGGTGAAAAAGAAAACTTGGACTCCATAGGAGAGAGCAGCTTGGTTCTGACTGACAGAAGAATCATATGATTTCTATGTTTATTTAGCGGGTAATAATTTTTAGGTTATTACCCGTTAAATTTTTAATATTGTCTACATTGGAAAATCAGATAAAGATATTTTATTTTTACGGTCATTTTCTGCAAAAACAGGTCACTTTCTGCAAGGGATATTTGCTGATTTGCTTGCTTATGGTATATTCAATTGTAACAGCCAATTAGTATTTTTATTAAGAAAGGATGGATTAAAAATGAGGATTAAAAAAATTTTGACAATGGCATTAGCAACCGCATTGTCTTTTGGAATGGCGAGCAGTATGCTTGTACCTAACACTGTTTATGCGAAGGAGTTAACAGAAACAGTCAGTGAAGATGTTTCAAATGAATCGTTGGATGATAATAAGACGGTAGGCACTGCTGAAACTGCCGGAACAGCAACATTTTCAATAGATAGGTCGCAAATGACAGAGGAACAGAGAAACAAGTATGATCAGGTGATGTCAGGTGAGCGGTTTGAATTAAAAGAAGGCGAATCTGTAGTAATTGCATCGGATGATGAGGGTGTAATTTCTATAAAATGTGTCGGTTCAAGAACAGAAACAAATTTAGCAAGAGCAAGCTGGGAGACTTCATATCAAAACTATGAAATTAATAAGACAATATTAGGTAAACAGACTTTGCTGGCAACTGTTGCTCTGGAATGTACATGGTATAAAAATGGTATAGATGGATATATCCAAAATTTGAAAGGTACTTATACCGAAAAGAACAGTGCTTGGCTTTGCTCATGGGATGATACTAAGTCAGCGTTGCCACATCATCATGCATTATGGTTGAACTTAACATCTCTTGGTTCTTCTTATTCAATCATGCTTGCGGCTGATTATCACGCTTTTAATGAAACATTAACTTTTAGCATTCAATAATAAAAATGAAAAAGCATATTATAGCGCTGGCTGCAATAGTGTGTTTATTCCTTATATCTGTTTCTTTGTATAAAGTTTCTGCGAATAAACGTGAGCAGAGTAAGGCGGAAGAATATAGTGAATATCTTAGCCAAATAGTCGAAGATGATTTTACAGGTATAAATGGGATTGAATCGGCAAAGGCGATAGTAAGTTATGATAAGGCACAAGATCAGTATTCAGTAGAGCTATCGCTAATAACTGATGAAGATATAAGTGAAGATCAGGTTGAAATTTATAAAAGCGTTTTAAGAAAAACATATGATGGGGTAAAATTAACAATTAATGGTGTACTTAGGTAAGTAATAAATATATTAGTTGGCAGGTTGATTAAAAAATGATTAGGGGAAACAGTGAGTAATCTGATTCCGGCTAATCATTTTTTTAATTTTGATTGCACAACATAAAAATAATTCGAGTAATGCGAAAATTATCGTTTGTTATTTTAATCTTTAACTATAATCTTCTAACACCTTTTTTAAACTAGGCAATAATGATGGTGGCATACTATCAATAAATATTTCAGCACATGAGCATAGCTGTGAGACAGTGTAAATTCGGTATCGTCTGTCTAATGTTTTGGCAATTTTCCTTGATAAAATTTCAAACAAATATTGATCTTCCCATGCTTGAAAAGTGATCCCATTATCCTTTAGGATAAAATACATTTTCATGGTATCATTATAGTCCTGTTGGCATATCATATGTAAATTCTGAGTAGTCAACTTATTGAGTTCATCAAAAGTAGAAATCTTATATTTATAAAGTCCCTCAAAATGTATTGAACGGAAATGTAAATCATAAGGAGCCATATTTTCTTTAATGCTTTGTATAGAGCGCAATTCTATACCATGCGCCTTGCATATTTCTTCCATTTCCAACATTGTCCGTTCTCCGAGATTACGCATACGGGCATGTTCTTCCTTAGAGCATAGTGATAGTTGAGATAAGTAAAAAATATAATTCCTTTCAAGAATATGCAGAAGCCTTTGAGACATTGGCACGTCATAAATTGTTACTGCATTTTCTGGGGGAAGTAAATATCCGGCTGCATTAAGTTCCTGAATGATAGAGGCGATATAGTGGCGCTTAAATGGAAATTTTTGTGTTAAAGAAATATAGTCAAGACCTTCAAGATCCGAAACCTCTGTAAACCCCAGTTCATGGAGAATGTTCTTGGTATATTCTGAAATTTTTAAATCATCTATTTTTAAATCCATACATTCAACTCCTTTTCATTCTATTTTACTTGCTTTAATGACAGTTTAGCAATATATTAAGCAGAAAATGATAATATTTTGCAGAAAACAGACATTGACAATTTTTTTTATCTGTCGGGGGAAAGTAGATATATTATGACAGTAAAGATGTATTTTAGTAAAGATAATATTACCTTTTACCGATTTCTGTTATAAAAAAAGCATAAAGTGGACTAAAATCAGTCCCCTATCAGTAGCTTTATTCAATACAATACTCTAAAAAGGACTGAAATGGGTTCATGGGTATGGTGATAATATGGAGCAGAAAATAAAGCAGGATAAAATATTTATTGGGCAGAATATTAGGCGCATCAGAAAAGAAAGGGGGATTCGGCAGACAGAAATGGTGGCGCTGATGCAATTACAGAATGTATCTGTCACCAGAGAAGCATTAGTCAAAATAGAGAGAGGCATACAGCATATACAGGCATCGCAGCTTAGGGCAATCCGAAATGTATTAAAAACAACATATGACGAATTGCTGAAATAAGAATGACAGATCGGTGTGACCTGTCATTCAACTATTTTACATATCTATCCAATTGATAACAAATTCTTTATTGCTACTGAAAATGAATTTGAAGATGAAATCTGCTGTCTTAATTTCTGCTCATCACACGCAGGGATTTGTGAAAGCAGGCTGACTTTATGTTTTTTCCAGAGCATAGTTGCTTTTTTTTCAGGCAGGATCTCAAAAATATATTTGTCCTCCCAGTTATTAAATGAAATTTCATTCTCTCTTAAAATAAAGTAAATTCGCATGGTAAGGCTGTAATCTTCCTGACATATATGGTATAAGTCGTTAGCTGTTTTGTGTTTAAAGTCGTCCATGCAGGATATATTGTACTGGAACAGCAGGGGGTAGATTTTTTGAGGGAACTGGTATTTATCAAAATACTCTTTGATGGATAACATTGACCGTATTTCAATATGATACGCCCTACAGATCTGTTCCAGCTCTATTGCTGTCTTTTCTCCTAAATTTCTAAAATGCAGGATTCTTTCTTTGGGATAGGAAGAAAGCTGCGAAAGATACATAACGCCATTTTGTATAAGGGCATTTTGTAACCGCTTTGACATAGAGACATCATAAACTGATATTTCGCCGCTTGGCGGTAACAGATGACCTAATGCATTTAATTCGTTGATTATGGGTTCTAAATTAAAATTCTTGGGGAACTTGTCTATCAGAGTGATATAGTTTTGCCCTTCCAGTTCTGAAACCTTTGTCAAACCTACACTTTTAAGAGCAGCTTTGGCAGCAGCAGAAATATTTAGGTCTTGTATGTTCATATCTAATATCATTGCTCCTTTATTTTGGGGATTCAAATAGAAACAATCCTAGTATAACACTTTTTCCGAAAAATACAAACCTGAAAAGGACTAATATGGGTTCGGAAAATAAAATTATGATTATTTCATGCTAATAAATAAGTAAAGATATCTATAATCACTTATTTATTGGTGTCAAAATCTGCATAAACAGGTCAGTTTCTGCAATTTAATTGACTAATGCGTTAAAGGGAAATAAAATGAAAAGGGCTAATTCATATTGTTTTTGGCATGTTGTATTTCTTTACTATGAATATAGGTGGAGGATTAAAGATTTCGGTACGATGTGTCGAAATACAAGCTAAAGGAAGTACGATACTTCAGAGACAGGCTACCATTAGATTATTGAGAGGGGAGGGAAAAATGGATGTTCAGAATTGCTATATGTGATGATGAGAGTTTATTTACAGAAGAATTAGAAAGACTGATTTCCAGTTATATGATGGGAAAAAGGGCTGGTCTTTAAAATAGATGCATATGGCTCTGGTGAAGCATTAGTAAACTTGGGGATAGAGGTAGTGCGTTATACTGTCGTTTTTTTAGATATTAACATGGACAAGATTGATGGGATCAGGACGGCTGAAAAGATTAGGAAGGTAAGCAGGGATATACTTATTGTATTTGTGACAGCATATGTGAATTATTCTTTAGAAGGCTATCGGTTAGATGCCGTCCGGTATTTATTAAAAGGCAATGCTAACTTTCAGAGTACAGTGAATGAGTGTATGGATGCCATTATGGATAAACTGAATTATTCAGTTGCAAAAAAAGAGTTTGAGTTTAAGAAGGGGACAAAGAAAATATCATTAGAAAGATTGTTGTATATTGAGAGCAATCTGCATAAATTGGAGTTCCATATTATGGAGGATGATATGATGGTATATACTACATATGGAACATTGAATACGTTAGAGGAAGAACTGGCAGAAAATGGTTTTATAAGGATACATCAAAGCTACCTTGTAAATCAAAAATACATAGAGAATGTCAAAAGATATAAAGTTGTATTGACAAACGGGGTTGAATTATCTATACCAAAAGTAAGGTATACATATGTAAAGGAGCAGTTTATATTATATCAGGGAGAAGTTTAAATGTCTGATTTAGTGGTGGAAATTTTAATATTATTTTTTGAAGTGTTATGTAGCAAAATCTTCTGTGAAATATTTGGAAAAGTGAGGAATAAGGGCTGGATCAACATAGTTCAGCTATTTGTCCTTGAAATCAGTGTATTTATAATGGCAAGGACATTTTCAAATATAATGATTTTAAAACAAATAGTGGTGGCATCAATATATGCCGGGGTTATGTTATGGCATGTGAAGATAAGTATAGGAAAGTCGTTTGCACTGGGACTGTTGTATCAGGCAATGCTGTTGTCAACGGATTATCTTGCATATTCTATTAACAAGGAAATATGTTCAGGTAATGAGCTGATAGGAAAACAGTATAATTTAGAGAATGTTCTTGTAATTCTACTTGGAAGAGCAATATTATTTTTAGGTGTTATCATTATAAGAAGAAAAATTGGAAAAAAGTCAATTGAGGTATTATGTGATACGGATTGGTTAAAATTATTGGTTTTTCCTATATTTACGATAGTTATCATAACTTCAATGCTTTCATTCTTTAAAAATGTTGAAACAACTGACCAGATCATGCTGGTGTTTGTAGGTGCTTTTGGAATGATTGGAATGAATATAGTGGTATTCTATTTAATCAATGATATTGCGGAGAGGGAAACAAAGTTATATGAGCATAGAATTTTTCAACTACAGGTTAAAAGCCAGGCAGAAATGTATCGGTCAATATCAGAAAATTTTGACAAACAGAAAAAGAAAACACATGAGTATAAAAATCAAATTGATTGCATTGAACAGCTATTGAATAGAGAGCAGTATTCAAAACTGGAAGAATATGTAAAAGCGGTGCATGGGAGACTTGATAAGGAACTGGATGCTATTGATACGAATAACATAATAGTGAACGCAATTTTAAATACAAAGTATCAGGAAGCAGATACAAACGGGATTGTTGTTGTGCTGCGTGTAAACGATTTGTCTGGTCTGTGGATGAAAGACGAAGATATTGTTACAATATTATCTAATCTGCTTGATAATGCGATAGAAGCGTGTAAAAAATGTGATGACGGAAAAAGAATATTGAAGTTGAAATTTGTTAATGAAGATGGAATGATAAAGATCGGAGTTAAAAATACATTCAGCAATCCGATTGTATATGAGAACGGTGAAATAAAATCTACTAAATTGGTGCAGGCGGAGGAACATGGAGTAGGAATCAAAAATATTATTGAAGTCATTGAGAAGTATGGCGGATCATATATCATAAAGGATGATAATTGTGAGTTTTATTTTTCAATAATTATTCCTGCCTGATAAAAAGCATCTTATATGTCGGATAGACCATATGGGATGCTTTTTTGTGCCGTTTTCTGCTGTAAAGTGTCCACTTTCTGCAAAGGATATTGTTTTATTTCGTTTTTTCTTTATACTGAATAAAAGGAGGGACATATAGCTATGGTAGAAAAGATAGTAATGCAGTTAGTAACTCAAATGGAGGAACGAAAAATAATTGAAAAATCCAGCAGAGATTACTATGAATATGTTTTGATAACTTTGGCAGAACATATTATTGCGGTTGGAACCATGCTGATAATCGGTATGCTTTTTAATCAATTCATGGCAACGATTATTTTTCTGGTATTTTTTCTTTCATTGAGAAAACGAACCGGGGGTTATCACGCAGATAAATTCTGGCAATGCTATCTTGCGACAATCATAACTTATATTGGAATTATTCAGGTGGCTGCAATCTTATCGGAAAAGTCTTATATTATGTGTGTAACACTGTTTTTTGCGGTGCTTATTATTGAGATTATTGGAACCGTAAATCACCCTAACATTGATATGGACAAGGACGAATTGCAGGAAAACAAAAAGTCAGCCAGATTACTTGTATTGATGGAGGCAGCAGTAATAATTTTATTGGACATCTTGGGGATGAACCAGCTCTATGTAAGTTATATGTCAATCGCTATCATATTGTGTTCGCTTCTGATGTGCGTAGCAAAATTATTGAAACAGGAGGTAAAGGTAAGATGAAGAAAACAGAAAAGATTACAAACAAGGTATTGAAGGTAGTGGAGAGAATTGCCCGGAATGAAGTGGAAAAAACAGTTCTTGGCAGGACGGCAGAGTGTTCAGCGATTTATCACCAGCCGAAAAGACCGAAGAAAAGCGGAAACTAAATACGGATTATTGCATGGGATTACGTTAAGGCAGGATATATTTCTTCTGTTGTATAACAGTTATTCAAATGGGCTGCTAAAAACCAGTGCGCAGCCCATTTGAATAGTACATATTGAGATCAGGAATACATCAGGAAATTTTAGAGTGGGTAAAAAATGATTCGCTTGGACCTTTATAGGAAAGCGATGCGGTTCTGAATGATAGAGGAACTGTGGAAAGGAGACGTATGAGTTTAGGCTTATCAAATTTAACCAATAATTATTATAACAATTACATAAATCAACAGAGTAAAGTGGCAGAACAGAATAATAATATTGGATTTAATAGTATTTTGTCTACCAAAGCGACTGAAAAGGCTACTAAAACAGAATGGAGCTTTAAAGATATGTGGCAGTCAAGGTTTCCGGGGGCATATTATAATGTAATGGATACTTCAAAAATTGATAGCACTTTATGGGGACGAAATGATTATCCTTGGGAAAAATATTTTACAAATAACGCAGATGAGACAGTCTTAGATTGGAAACCATCTGGAGTAGAGCCGCCTATGGGTGATCCAAAGGTGCAGGCAAGAATAAATTCAACGATTGGTAAAAAAGCTATTGTTGTGCCGCCTGAGCTAGAAGAAAAAATGAAAAATGATTCGGAGCTGGCAAAAAAAGTATTGGCAAAAGTTGAGAATTTTATTGCATCACAAGATGCTGCTAATCCTAATCCAAGAAAAGGGTATTTGATTGCTTTGGATGAGAATGGAGAGATTGCTCATGCTTGTGTTACAAGTGAAAAGATGACGGTTTCATCATCAGAAATGGTCGAATCAAACGAAAGAAGAAAGGAAAAGCACGCTGAATATGAGCGAATAGCAGAGGATAAGGCTTTAAAACGTAAATTGCAAGAACAACAGGTAGCTGATAGAAAAGCTTATACAAGTAACTTAACACAAGAAATAATAAATAAATATGAAAAAAATACGATATTGTAAGGAGCATATGACTTTTGGGAGATCAGATAAAACAAAATCTAAAAAAGTATATTGTTGAGCAATTCAATATTAGTGAAGAAACATTGGAAAAAGAAGACAATTTGTATTTATTGGGAATGATGCCAAGAGATGTATTGAGGTTGATTTTGCAAATTGAAAAGGAATATGGTATTCATTTTACAGAGACAGAACTAGCTAATGACAAATTGGATAGTATATCTAATATTGCATTGGCTGTCAGGAAACATATGCACAAATGAAATTATCCTATGAAAATTAGGTTAATTTAATATATGTGGAAGGAGGCTAAGCTGTATGAAAAAGACTTTGGGTAAGAAAATGACAAAGGATGCAGGGAATTTGGTATCCTATGCTTGCGGCTGCTGGTGTTATGCTAGTTGTTCATGTCCATATCCTAATGTAAATCCTAATGGAACAGTAGAGTATGCGCAGAACTATGCAAATAACGCACAGAACGATTCAAAGCTGTTAGTGATCCATATGTAATTGTTTGATATGGGTGCTGTAGGCAGATAGCCTTCATTTATTGGAGGCTATCTGTTTTTACAAATAGAAAAATGGGAGGGTATGATTATAAATGGATAAGCCTTTTGTTCATTTTATTAAATTATATAAAGACATATATTTGTTT
>VSNT01000124.1 GCA_009774465.1 Lachnospiraceae bacterium | reverse complement strand
GTTATAATATGTGAGAAAACAAATTTGACATGCAGAAGGTGTCAAATTATATGTAACAGTTCTGCATGGCTAAACGGTTGCAATTCTATAAGGAAAATATAATTTAAGGTTGACAATTATTGTATTAGATGTATAATACAATAGTACAAAGTTATAAGGAGCACATAAATACATGAGTGGATTAATTGAAATTCAGGATATGTGTAAAATATACAATCCTGGCGAAAATGAGGTTCGGGCACTGGACCATGTGAATTTGTCGATTGACAAAAATGAATTTGTTGCCATTATCGGACAGTCCGGCTCCGGCAAGTCTACATTAATGAATATGCTGGGCTGTCTGGACGTACCTACCAGCGGTACATACATATTAAACGGACAGGATGTTTCAGGGCTTACGGATGATGAACTGTCAGATATCAGAAATCATGAGATCGGTTTTATCTTTCAGGGGTTTAATCTGATTGCAGGTTTAACTGCACTGGAAAATGTTGAGCTGCCTCTGATTTACCGGGGAGTGGGAAAGAAGGAAAGGGAAAAACTTTCCGAGACAGCTCTTAATAAGGTAGGACTGTCTGCCCGAATTGATCATAAGCCCTCAGAGATGAGCGGCGGCCAGCAGCAAAGGGTGGCCATCGCCAGAGCAATTGCACAGGCACCACCGGTTATTTTAGCCGATGAGCCTACAGGAAATCTGGATTCAGGTTCGACCAGAGAAATTATGGGAATTCTTAAAGAGCTTCATGCAGAAGGAAGAACGGTTATATTAATTACCCATGATAATGAAATAGCGGCAAGAGCCAAACGTATTATCAGAATCATGGATGGCAGGATTGTGGAAGATAAAATAAATTCAAAAGAGCTGGATTAGGTTGAAAAATAAATTTTCACACTTCATATTCGGGCAGTATCGCAGGCAATGCCTGTGATATGCACGGGAATTAAGATAGATTTAAAGATTAGTATATTAAGGTGGAGGAAAAAGGAATGGCTGACAAGACAGTAATAAGCAAGGAGCAGACAGCAGGTAATTTACAGGAAAGCGGCAAGGCGGAAATAGAGCTTGTGCAGGGAGAGGAAGCAGCAGGAAAAAAAGAGGGGAAGAAGAAAAAAGAAAAGAAAGAAAAGAAGCCTTTGGATAAGAAAGCAAAGAAAAAGCGTAAAAAAATAATTATTTTCAGCATTGCAGGGGTACTGGTTTTACTGATTATATTAAAAAATATTTTTGGAGGGAATGGCGCCCAGATGATGGTTGCCACCACGGAGGCTGTCAGCGGCGAGATTGAGCAGACCATCAGCACCAGCGGAACAGTTACCACTGAAAAGACAAAAAGCTATTTTTCAGAAGTAAATGTGAAAATTGGAGAGGTTCCCGTACAGGTGGGGGATGCGGTAGCGGCAGGAGACGTGCTGCTTACCTATGATGAGGCTGACTTAAATAAGGAAATTGAACTGGCACAGCTTAAACGCCAGTCCGCAGAAGGAAGCTACAGCAATTCCGTTCAGACAAATAATGAAAAACTGGGTGATCTGAATGAAGCAAATGTAAATTTAGATGTTCTGGAACAGCAGATTCTGGATACGGAAGCCTACATAACAAGTCTTGAAAATAAAATAGAAAAGAAAAAAAGCGATCTGGCATATGAGGGAGCACTGCTTCAGATTTCCTTACTTGATTGGCAGGACCAGCCAGGTTCAGAGGAGTACTTGAATCTGCAAAAGCTTATTCAGCTTAACAGCTATGAACAGCAGAACAATGAGGAAATAAAAGGCTGGCAGGACGAACTGGAAGTGTATAACAAAATGCTTACTGATTATAAAGAATATCGTTCCGAGATGAAATCCCAGCAGAGCTCGGCGGAAAACAGCAGGCTGACTTCCGGAGCAAAGGAAGAATTAGAGGCTGAAAATCAGACAAAAGAAATTGAAGCTGCTCATACCCTGGAAAGCCTTGAGGCGGTAAAGGAAGGTCTGGCTGCCGAATTTAACGGAGTAATTACAGAATTAAATGCAGTCCCCGGCGGTGTGGTTCAGACAGGTTCGCAGATGGTGAAACTGGAGAGCACTGAGGATGTGATGGTTGAAATATCTGTGACAAAATATGATCTGGATAAGATTCAGGTGGGACAGAAAGCAACGATTACCATTGGCGGAAGAGAATACCAGGGTGAAGTTTCCAAGATCAATAAGATGGCGGAAACAAATAACAGTGGTGCAACAGTTGTAAAAACGGAAATCAAATTAAACAATCCCGACAGTAATGTAGTTTTAGGCGTAGAGGCAAAGGTGGTTGTCAGCACAGCTCAGGCTTTAGATGCAGTGCTGGTACCTGTTATGGCTGTCAATGTAGATGTGGATGGCGAGTTTGTTTATGTAGTTGAGAACAGCATTGTAGTGAAAAAGCCTGTAACTACAGGTATCTCTTCTGACACGATGGTACAGATTCTGGAAGGACTTTCCCAGGGAGAACAGGTTGTGACGGATGTGTCATCCGGCCTTATGGAAGGTATGACAGTAGTGGCGATTCCTCAATAAGGTAAAAGAGGAGAGATACGTATCCTGGCATATTTATAGTGTGCCTGGACGGGAAAGGCATGGTAAAAAGGAAAATGGCACAAATTTGGGAATACATAAAAATTGCCCTTATGAATATAAAGAGCAATAAAGGGCGTTCGATCCTTACAATGCTTGGCATTATTATCGGTATTTCTTCGGTTATCATGGTCATATCTATTGGTAATGGTGTCCGGGGACAGGTGAATTCCGAACTGGAAGGACTTGCAGGCGGTCAGATTGCATTTTATGTGGACAGTACAAGAAAGGATACTACAGTAACCTTTGACCAGGCAGATTTTGAAGCAATTGTAACTCAGATCGATCATGTAAAAGGCGTAACGCCGCAGTTTGGCACATGGGGAACTGCAGAAGGCCCCAAAGGCGATTACGATATCAGAATGAGCGGTGGAACAACAGGGCTTCAATATATTTCATCGGAACCTATTGCAAAGGGAAAATATTTTTCACAAAATGATTATGATGGCGGCAGTAATGTATGTGTAATTACGGAAAGCAGCGCTGTGGCGCTGTTTGGAACCACAGATGTAATCGGCATGAGCTTTGACGCAACCTTCTGGGGTGTGACGCAGGAGCTGCGGGTAATCGGTATCAGGCAGGACAGTGCATCCTCTCTTATCACCGGAAGCTATGGGGTGACCACAATTGAAGCAGAAGTGCCTCTTACTTTTATGGCAAATAAACTGGGCTATTATATTGATGAAATTGATCAGTTTTATGTGGTTGCAGAGTCCTCTGCCTATTGTACGGAGGTGGCTGCCAAAACGTTGGCATTACTGGAAAGCAGACATAATGTCCGGGGAGAAAACCAGATCATGATGCAGAGCTTTACTGATGTGGCAGCTCAGTATGATACGATTTTGGGATTTATTACAGTATTTATTTCTTTTGTGGCAGCAATTTCTCTTTTGGTAGGCGGGATCGGCGTTATGAATATTATGCTGGTATCTGTAACAGAAAGAACAAGAGAAATTGGTATCAGGAAGGCGCTGGGAGCAAGAACAGGTTCGGTACTTTTGCAGTTTCTGGCAGAAGCAGGTATTATTACACTGCTTGGAGGAATCATTGGCATTATATTGGGAATCATGGGAGCCTTTGGCGTATGTTCAATCATGGAGATTAACGCTTCCGTGGATGTGGCAACAATCATTATTGCTTCCGTATTTTCCTGCGGCGTGGGAATCTTTTTTGGAATTTATCCGGCAAGAAAGGCTGCAAGATTAAGTCCAATTGAAGCACTTCGGCATGAGTAAAAAGTTTTTTATTGCACTTTATGGTATTTTTAGTATAATAGAAGAAAGATGAGTGGAGAGCACCTGCCTGCGTAGGTGCTCTTTCAGTAAGGGAAGAATTAAGGGAACGGACTATGGAAGTTGAATTTGATGTGAAAGTAACCCCGGCAGTGCTTTATGACTATATGCTTTATCATACCTATACAAGTGCTTCAGGATTAATTGGAGCAGTGGCAGGAGCGCTTATGGTAGTGGCATTTTTTATGGGAAGCGGCGTACTGTGTCTGATTGCAGGCATTGTGATTTTAGCTTATCTGCCCTGGACTTTGTTTATTAAATCCAGGCAGCAGTATCTTGCAAATCCTGCATTTAAGGAGTGCCTTCACTATAAGCTGACTGAGGAAGGAATGGAAGTGTCTCAAAAGGAAGAGATACAAAGTCAGAAGTGGGAAGATATGCATAAGGCGGTATCTACACCCAGGAGCCTTATCATTTATACTTCACCGGTAAACGCCTCTATTTTTCCGAGAAAAGATTTAGGGGAAAAGGCGCCTATAGTCATTGAAACCATATCTACCCATATGCCCCCTAAAAAAGTTAAGATTCGCAGTTAGGAAGTTATTTTATATGGAAGATAAATTTGTTGAAACCTTTAGTCCTGAGGAGACCTTTGAATTGGGCAGGCGGATCGGACAGGAAGCGGCGGCAGGCTCGGTATTTACTCTGATTGGAGATCTGGGAACCGGAAAGACGGTATTTACGCAGGGGTTAGCGAAAGGGCTTGGGATTACAGAGCCGGTTAACAGCCCTACTTTTACAATTTTGCAGATATACGAAGAGGGCAGGTGTCCTTTTTACCATTTTGATGTGTACCGGATCGGGGACATTTCAGAAATGGATGAGATAGGATATGAGGACTGCTTTTATGGAGATGGAGTGTGCCTGATAGAATGGGCGGATTTGATCGAAGAGATTCTTCCGGAGCACTTTACCGAAATTACCATTTCCAAAGATTTGGAAAAAGGATTTGATTATAGGAAAATACGGATTAAGGAACGGTATTTAAGATGAAGATCATAGCGATAGACAGTTCTGGTCTGGTGGCATCGGCAGCAATAGTTGAAGATGATAAACTGGTGGGAGAGTACAACATTCAGCATAAGAAAACCCATTCTCAAACCCTTCTGCCCATGTTAAATGAGCTGAAAAATATGGTGGAACTGGATATGTCTACGGTGGATGCCATTGCGCTGGCAGCCGGACCGGGATCTTTTACCGGACTGAGGATTGGTTCAGCCACAGCCAAAGGACTGGGATTTGCATTAAACGTACCCCTTGTGGAGATTCCCACATTAGACGGTCTGGCATGTAATTTATATGGAACAGATAAGCTGGTATGTCCCATTATGGATGCCAGAAGAGATCAGGTTTATACCGGAATTTATGAGTTTGTCAGGGAAAGGGGCTGCTCCCGGTGCCAGAATCTTAAAAACTATGAGCTTTCCTGTCTGTTTCCTCAATGTGCTGTATCCATAGAGGAGATTGCAGATAAATGCAATAAAACAGAACGGGAAGTGATTTTTCTAGGAGACGGAGTGCCTGTATTTGAAGAAAAGCTTTCTCATCTTCTGACGATTCCCTATAGCTTTGCACCGGCACATATGAACCGGCAGAGGGCGGCAGCCTTTGCCATGCTGGCTTTTCGATATATAAAGGAAGGAAAAGTAGTGGATGCAAAAGATCATGCACCGGAATACTTAAGATTATCTCAGGCGGAACGGGAAAGAAAAGGTGAACATGCTGCTAATTAGAGAAATGAAGGCTGATGATGTGGAGACAGTCAGCAAAATTGAAAGTGAAACTTTTTCCATGCCCTGGTCAGCCAAAGATTTTTTGGAAATGGTGGAAGCCGATTATGCGTATTATTATGTTGCGGAGCTGGATGGAGAAATTGCAGGCTGCTGCGGAATAAGAAATATTGCAGGGGAAGGCGAGATCACAAATGTGGTGGTTGCCGAAAAGCATCGTCAAAAGGGAATTGGCAGAAAGCTGATGGAATATATGCTTGAAAAGGCTCCGGAAAATGGCATGGGAGATTGCACCCTTGAGGTGAGAGTCAGTAATCAGCCGGCAATCAGGCTGTATGAAGGACTTGGCTTTAAGGGGGAAGGGGTAAGGCCGGACTTTTATGAAAAGCCCAGGGAAGACGCCCTTATTATGTGGAAAAGATAGGAAGCGCATGGAAGAATTACCACTGTTTCTTATTTCTCTTTTATGTATAATGGTGTTAGGGAGTATATGCGAAATACCAAAGGAGGATAAGACCATGCGAAATTATTCAGATAATAAAGAACTTGTATCTGTAATCTGCAATAAATGCAAAAAAGAATTACGTGTCGAAAATGGAATTTTAAAAGAAGGATGCTTTAACGGAAATGTCCAGTTTGGATATTTCAGCAACAAGGATGGAAAGAAACATTCCTTTGATTTATGCGAGGAATGTTATGATAAAATGATCAAAGAATTTGCCATTCCGGTAGAGGAGGAAGAAATTTTGGAACTGATTTAAAATCTTTCTATACAGGTGGATGTGCAAGGCTGTATCAGGTTTGGAGGAACTATGCTGGATATATGCTTATTGGGAACAGGGGGAATGATGCCTCTGCCCTATAGGTGGCTGACATCCATGATGGCCAGATATAATGGAACAGGCATATTAATAGATTGCGGAGAGGGAACGCAGATTGCCATGAAGGAAAAGGGCTGGAGTCCAAAACCCATTGATGTCATCTGCTTTACCCACTTTCATGCGGATCATATCAGCGGACTGCCCGGAATGCTTCTCACAATGGGGAATGCAGAACGGACAGAGCCGCTTCTTTTGGTGGGGCCTAAAGGACTTTCCAGGGTGGTGGCTTCTTTACGTGTGATTGCACCGGAACTTCCTTTTGCCATTGACTGCCTGGAACTGACGGAGGCAGAACAGAAAATACAGTTCGATGGTTTTCGTATAGAGGCATTTAAAGTAAATCATAATGTGACCTGCTATGGATACAGTCTGATCATTGACCGAATTGGTAAATTTCAGTTGGAAAAGGCCCTGGAACTTGGAATAGAGAAGAAGTACTGGAATCGTCTCCAGAAGGGAGAAACCATCCAGTTGAAAGAAATGACACTTGTGCCGGAAATGGTTTTAGGACCGGAAAGAAAAGGATTGAAGGTTACTTACTGCACCGATACAAGGCCTACCCAGGGGATTGTTAAAAATGCAATGAATGCAGATCTTTTTATCTGCGAAGGGATGTATGGGGAACCGGATAAAAAGGACAAAGCGAAGGAAAACAGGCATATGACGTTTTATGAGGCGGCGGAACTTGCAAAGCGGGCACGGGTGGAAAGACTTTGGCTGACACATTACAGCCCCTCGTTAAACCGCCCCGAGGAGTTTCTGCCGGCAGTTAAAAATATTTTTCCGGCTGCGGAAACCTGCAGAGATGGAAAGACTCTGGAACTGGTTTTTGAAGAGGATTAGCACTTTAAAAGGCATTTGGCCTCACAGAAAGAAGTATGGAGGAGGTATCCGGATGAGAAAAAAACAAAATCAAAACGGAGTGAAGGTACTGATTATTGGAATTATACTGGTATGTCTGGTGTTGGGCTATTACTTTTATCTGTCTCAAAGAGCAGCTTCACAGAAACAGGAAAATGAAGTTAAAATAACGGAAGTCCAGAATGTGCTGCTGCGAAATTTAGATACCAATTATCCACCTACGCCAAGGGAAGTATTGAAGTACTACTGTCAAATGGCGCAATGTCTGTATAATGAAACCTACACGGAAGAAGAATTTGAAGCGCTGGCGCTTAAGATTCAAACATTGTATGATGCAGAGCTGGTTGCAAATATGACGCAGGATCAATATCTGAAGAATTTAAAATGGGATATTGAACAGTTTGCAAAGGATAAAATTGTAATTTCCAGCTATACATTGTCATCAGCCACAGATGTGGAAGAATTTAACCAGGACGGTTATAGCTGGGCAAGATTATACTGTACTTTTACATTAAGGACAGGAACACAGCTTTCTTCCACCCAGGAAAGATTTCTCTTGCGAAAGGATGAGGAAAACCACTGGAAAATATATGGCTGGGAGTTGACGGAACAGTAGAGGGAATATTTACTGATAAGGTGGAAAAGGTTTAGGTAGTGATTTATTATGGAAAAAGAAATTTGCATATTGGCAATAGAAAGCTCCTGCGATGAGACAGCGGCGGCAGTGGTACGAAACGGAAGGGAAGTTCTTTCCAATGTAATTTATTCTCAAATTGCGCTGCACACCGAATATGGAGGCGTGGTGCCGGAGATTGCTTCCCGCAAGCATATAGAAAAGATTAATCAGGTGATAGAACAGGCATTGACTGATGCAGACAAAGAACTTTATGACATGGATGCCATTGCGGTAACCTATGGCCCGGGGCTTGTAGGGGCGCTGCTTGTGGGCGTGTCAGAGGCTAAGGCAATCAGCTTTGCATCAGGCATTCCTCTTATTGGTGTACATCATATAGAAGGACATATCAGCGCCAACTATATTGAAAATAAAGATTTAGAGCCTCCTTTTATCTGTCTGGTGGTGTCAGGGGGACATTCCCATTTGGTAGTGGTGAAGGATTATGGTGCATATGAGATTATCGGAAGAACCAGAGATGATGCGGCCGGGGAAGCTTTTGATAAAGTGGCGCGGGCTATAGGGTTAGGCTATCCCGGCGGTCCGAAGATTGACAAAGTTTCCAGGGAAGGAAATCCGGATGCAGTACATTTTCCCCGCGCTAAAGTAGGGGATTCAGCGTATGATTTCAGCTTCAGCGGTCTGAAATCGGCAGTGCTGAACTACTTGAATTCCTGCCGGATGAAAGGGGAAGAAATAAACACAGCAGATGTGGCGGCCTCTTTTCAAAAGGCAGTTGTTGATGTGCTTGTGGAACATTCTATGGATGCGGTTTCAAAATACCATTACAATAAATTTGCAATAGCCGGCGGTGTGGCGTCTAACAGTGCGCTTAGAAATGCCTTTGAGGGAAGGTGCAGAGAAAGGAATATTGCTTTTTATCATCCTTCGCCGATCTATTGTACGGACAATGCAGCTATGATTGGAGCTGCAGCTTATTATGAGTATCAAAGAGGCGTCCGGCATGGATTTGACTTAAATGCAGTGCCTAATTTAAGGCTTGGCGAGAGGATTTAAGTTTCAGCCTGGCTTTGGCAGGGAGGGTAATGCGAAGAATGGGGAAAAAAGAACGGACAGCGGCGATTGTTTTGGCAGCAGGCAGCGGAAAGCGGATGGAAAGCAGTACCAAAAAGCAATATATGCTGTTACGGGAAAAGCCGGTTATTTACTATTCGCTGAAGGCTTTTCAGGACAGTTTTATTGATGAGATTGTGCTGGTGGTATCGCCAGATGATATTGAATATTGTCAAAAAGAAATTGTCAAGCGGTATGGATTCAGTAAGGTAAAATCCATTATTGAAGGTGGGAAGGAACGATATCATTCTGTTGCGGCAGGATTAAGCAGGATTTCAGAATGTGACTTTGTCTTTATTCATGACGGAGCAAGACCTTTGGTGACAGAGGAAATTTTAGGCAGAGCCTTATCCTGTGTCAAAAAATTTAAGGCCTGTGTGACAGGGATGCCTGTAAAGGATACCATAAAAATTGCTGACAAAGAAGGATACATATCATCAACACCAGAAAGAAAGCTGGTCTGGATGGTGCAAACCCCCCAGGTTTTTGACTGTGCTTTAATTAAAGAAGCTTATGATAAGCTGATTTTGAGTGAAAAGGATTTGCTGAAAGAAGGAATAACTATTACAGATGATGCAATGGTAGTAGAAAAATTCACAGGACAGCCAATAAAATTAGTATCCGGTTCCTACGAAAATATAAAAATAACCACGCCTGAAGATATTATAACAGCAGAAAATTTTATTAAAGACAGAGAGAACAGAATCAGCAGCAGATAAATAACAGAGACGTTTAAGCTTTTAGGTATATTTTACGTATTTCATACATAATAATGGTATTCAGAGCTTAATATTTATGCGCCGCAAAGCGGCGCATCATTATATATGAAAGTGGATTGCATAACCTCAGGTTTTTGTAATTGCTGTCATAGTGGGAAAGGGAATAGCAGGATTATGACAAATACGATAGATGATGTATACCAGGAATTTTTAAGTCAGATGGAAGAAGAGGCTTTTTTGGAACCATACAGGGAAGCATGCAGGTATATAGAACAGAAACTGGAAAAAATAAATATTGAATACTCGGAAAAGCTGGGCAGAAATTTTATAGGACAGACAATATGCAGGATTAAAACACCGGAGAGCTGTCTAAATAAGATGATTAAGAAAAAATATATTGTAAAGCAGCAGACAGCTCAGGAATATTTAAGTGATATTTCGGGAATAAGAGTGATATGCAACTTTTTGGATGATATTTACCGACTTGCCGAGATTTTAAAGGCAGATGAGAAGCTGGAGGTTATTAAAACCAAGGATTATGTAAAGAAACCCAAATCCAGCGGCTATCAAAGTCTTCACATGATTGTGCTTGTTCCGGTGGATGGTGCGGGAAAGAAAAGAGTTGAGATACAAATCAGAACTCAGGCGATGAATCTCTGGGCGGTAGTGGAGCATCATTTTGTATATAAGAAGGGTGATTATGAAAAGCATGAGTTTGAAAAAGATTTGAAGGAATGTGCGCGTGCTATTTATAAAATAGATAAAAAAATGCTGGTGATCAGAGAAAAAATGGAAGCAGCCTGTAAGGAAATGTAAAAAATGTAAAAAAAGTGTTGACACTGCCAGATGGATTTGCTAGAATAATCATTGCGCCGAATGAGAGCGCACGACATGGAGAGGTATCGAAGTGGTCATAACGAGGCGGTCTTGAAAACCGTTTGTCCGCAAGGGCGCGTGGGTTCGAATCCCA
>VSNT01000123.1 GCA_009774465.1 Lachnospiraceae bacterium | reverse complement strand
TATCGGCGGCATCGTCAGTTGTGTATAAGATACAGGTACGGGGATATGAGCTTTCTCTTCGCAAGGCAGATGCCGAAATGATTTTGGTAGAATAATTTTTTTTTTACACTATAGTTAGTTATAACTAATATATAGAAGCTAAGACTAATAGCATGTGATGAATTTGCAGGTTTGTGACCGCGCTGCGTCTACAGCCTGGAAATAAAAAAGGCAGCGCAGAAATGGGGAAAATTTTATGAAAATTGCACTTGCAGGTAATCCCAACTGTGGGAAAACAACATTATTTAATGCGCTTACAGGTTCAAACCAGTTTGTGGGAAACTGGCCGGGAGTCACAGTGGAAAAGAAGGAGGGAAATTTAAAAGGTTATAAGGACGTGGTGATTACAGATCTTCCCGGAATTTATTCTCTTTCTCCCTATACTTTGGAAGAGATAGTGGCAAGAAACTATCTTATAAAAGAAAGACCGGATGCTGTAATTAATATTTTAGACGGAACAAACCTTGAAAGAAATCTGTATTTATCCACTCAGCTTTTGGAACTTGGCATTCCTGTTGTGATGGCTGTTAACATGATGGATATTGTAAACAAAAATGGAGATAAAATTGATACAAAAAAGCTTGGGCAAAGCATGGGATGCGAAGTGGTGGAAATATCCGCGCTTAAAGGAACGGGAATCAATAAAGCTGTGGAATGTGCAGTTTCACTTGCCAAAGAGAAAATTGTACCCAAACATTCACACAGGTTTGCAGTAAAGGTGGAAAATGCCATAGATGCTGTGACAGATCTGCTTGACAGCAGTATACCGGAAGAACAGAAAAGATTCTTTGCAATCAAACTGCTGGAACAGGATAACAAAACCAGGGACAATATGAATTACATACCTGACGTCTCTGAACAGATCAGTTATCTGGAAAAAGAAATGGATGATGACGTGGAAAGTATCATAACAAATGAAAGGTACCTTTATATTTCCTCTATAATCGATAACTGCTATGTTAAGGCTGATAAAGGGAAGCTTACGATTTCTGACAGGATTGATAAATTTGTAACGAATAGAATTCTGGCCCTTCCTGTTTTTGCAGCAGTTATGTTTTTCGTATACTATGTATCTGTAACAACGGTAGGGGCAATTGCAACAGACTGGACCAATGATGTTCTTTTTGGAGAAATTATTCCTCCGGCAGTGGAAGGCGTGTTGAATGGAATTGGCTGTGCGGATTGGCTTAAGGGACTGATTCTTGACGGTATTGTGGCCGGTGTAGGAGCTGTTTTGGGGTTTGTGCCTCAGATGCTGGTATTGTTTTTGTTTCTGGCATTTCTTGAAGGCTGTGGGTATATGACGCGCATTGCATTTATTATGGACAAAATTTTCCATAAGTTTGGGCTTTCAGGCAAATCTTTCATTCCCATATTGATTGGTACCGGATGCGGGGTTCCCGGAATTATGGCTTCAAGAACGATTGAAAATGAGCAGGATAGAAAAATGACGATTATTACCACCACCTTTATTCCCTGTGGCGCAAAGCTGCCAATCATTGCGTTAATTGCAGGGGCTTTGTTTGACGGAGCTGTCTGGGTAGCACCCAGTGCATATTTTGTGGGAATTGCAGCAATTATCTGTTCTGGTATTATATTGAAAAAGACAAAAATCTTTGAAGGAGATCCGGCGCCATTTGTCATGGAACTGCCTGCCTATCATCTTCCCACAACAGGCAGTGTGCTTCGCAGTATGTGGGAGAGAGGATGGTCCTTTATCAAAAAAGCCGGCACCGTTATTCTGCTTTCAACAATTGTTTTGTGGTTTTTAATGAGCTTTGGATGGGAAGATGGTTCTTTTGGAATGCTTAATGCGCAGCAGCTTGAAAGCAGCATTTTGGCCAGAATTGGAAATTTGATTGCCTGGCTGTTTATTCCACTTGGCTGGGGAGACTGGAAAATGGCAGTCGCTTCATTGACCGGGCTTATTGCAAAGGAAAACGTGGTAGGTACCATTGGAATTTTATTTGGTTTTGCAGAGGTGGCTGAAGATGGAGAAGAGATTTGGGGACGGTTGGCAGAAAGTATGACGATGATAGCAGCTTATTCTTTTCTGGTCTTCAATCTTTTGTGTGCGCCCTGTTTTGCAGCGATGGGAGCAATAAAAAGAGAGATGAACAATGCAAAGTGGTTCTGGTTTGCAATTGGATATCAGTGCGGCGTTGCATGGCTGGTTTCCCTGTGCGTGTATCAACTGGGAATGCTTTTTGAGAAAGGAGAATTTGGATTCTTTACAATAATTGCACTGCTGATTGCAGCAGGATTCATTTATCTGCTTTTCAGACCTAATAAAGAGCATAGAAACATGAAGATTGACATGGGAAAGGCAGTGCGCATAAAATAAGATGATGTTTTTTTACAGGAGGCTGTTTTTATGGGAACAATGGTTACACTAGCAGTACTTATCTGCATTGTTGGAGCTGTGATAAGAAAAATGATTCGGGATAGGAAAAACGGAAAATCCCTGCAGTGTGGATGTGACTGCAAAAATTGCGGGGGCTGTGGGAATATAAAAAAGTAGGATAAATTTCCTATTTGAAAGGAACGGAAATAGGACAATTCTGCACTATGTGTAATTGAATTTTCTACCATATTATGTTAAAATTTTAGATATAGCAACATAAATGGTCGACTGTCAGAGGTGCCAATATGGGAGAGAATTTTCAGAGTGTTCTATTTAAACAATTTCAGGATGTAATCAATACTTTTAACCCATGTATCGATGATTATTTGTATATCATGGATATCCAAAATGACTATTATTATCTGTCGCCAAATGCCCTGGAGCGTTTTGATATTCCCGTTAATCCATTTACTGATGTTATGGAGAATCTGAAAAAGATGATTCACCCGGATGACGTAGAGCTTTTAGTGGATGATATCAACCAGCTTTTAAACAAGGAAAAGGATTTCCATAATCTCCAATACCGCTGGATTGATAAGGAAAGCAAACCTGTATGGATTAACTGCAGGGGGCGTGTTCTTATGGATGAAGACGGAGAGCCGGAATTTTTGATTGGCTGCGTGAATGAGATTGGAAGTAAACAGAAAGCGGATAACGTAAGCGGATTGCTTCGGGAGTTTAGTCTGCGCAGTGAATTGACAGCGCAGAAGGACAAGTCGCTTAAAGGTTTTCTGCTAAGGCTTGGAATTGATAATTTTAAAGAAATTAATGAAAACAAAGGAATGGACTATGGAGATATGGTTCTGCAGAAAACAGCAGAATGTATCAATGCAGTTATTTCTCCTGACCAGACGCTTTACCGGGTGGTTGCTGATGAGTTTGCTGTTGTGGATATGAATGGCAGAGGCATTGAAGATGCCCAGAGAATGTACAGCGAAATTCAAAATAAGATAAAGCATTTTATTAAGAGCAACGGGTATGAAGTGTTTTATACCATATCCGCCGGAATTTTAGATTTCAGTGCACTGAAAGATCAGAAATATAATAATCTGATGAAACTGTCTGAGTTTGCATTAAATGAGGCTAAGAGCAACGGAAAGAATAAATGCTACATCTATGACAGCGCTGACTATGCATCATTTATACATAAAAGAGAACTGATCCACATTATGCGGCAGTCAGTAAATAATAATTTTAAGGGATTTAAGGCATACTTTCAACCGATCATGGATATCAATAAGCAGTGTCTTTTCAGTGCGGAAACTCTGCTTCGGTTTTGTACGGAAGAGACCGGTATGATTTCTCCGGCAGAATTTATTCCGCTTCTGGAGGAAAGTAATCTGATTATACCTGTAGGAAGATGGGTACTGTATCAGGCAATGGAAGCCTGCAGCCAGATACAGAAAACGATACCGGACTTTAAGGTGTCAGTGAATCTTTCTTATATTCAGGTTCTGCGCAGTGATGTACTGAATGATATTCTGGAAGGGATTCAAAGGTATCAATTGAAAGAAGGAAGTATTTACATTGAACTGACAGAAAGTGGATTTCTGGAATCCAATTCGTACTTTATCAATTTCTGCGAAGGCTTAAAGGCAAACAATATACCTTTGGCACTGGATGACTTTGGCACAGGGTATTCGAATTTTCATTACCTGTATAATTTAAATCCCAGCACCATTAAGATTGACAGATCCTTTACTTTAAAAGCATTAAACAGTTCCTATGAATATTCTCTGTTAAGACATATGGTGGACATGACGCATGATATTGACTTAAAGCTTTGTATAGAAGGAATTGAAACCATACAGGAATTAAATAAAATAAGCGAGATGGGGCCGGATTATATTCAGGGATTTTACTTTGGCAAGCCAAGCCCACTGGATGTATTTATAGATGAATTTGTGGATAAAAGTAAAAAGTAGTTATAATAGAGCGTGAAAAGATTAAAAACAAGCCTGTTAGTGATATGTTTTGTGTCAATTAACAGGCTTATTTATTATTTTTTGATTTGTGCTAAAGCGTCGGATAGTTGTTTTTGCTTATTAATGGTTTTCTCCTGGGTAGCCAGCATATCAAGATGGTAACGTTTATCTTCTTCATCAGCTAAATCTATACGAGTTAAGTTTAACACACAAAGGCGCAACTTGTCACTATATTTCGCATAATTTTTTGCATTTAAAAATTGATATGTAGAATAAAATTCGGGATACTCAGGAAAAAGGGTGAAATTAAGCAGGAAAGGAATTTTAATAACTAAATCTTGTATTGTATATTCTGCCAAGAAGGCAATTTTTATTAAAACAGACTGCCCTTTAAGGTGATATAATGAAAATGCCTTTTTAAAGAAGGGGCAAGTGAAAAAAAGAATAAAAGGAGCAGATTCGTATGGGTGAAAAAACAGTGACAGAGCAGGTGCTTTTTTATATTGAAAGTCATTTGAATAAAGAACTGACCTTAGAAAAAATAGCAAAAGAGTTGAGTTATTCAAAATTTTATCTGGCAAGGCAGTTTAAAAGAAATATGGGGATAACTTTGCATAAATATATTCAGAGCAGGCGTCTTGCCGAAGCGGCAGGAAAACTGGTGGAAAGCAGAAAACCTATTATAGAGATTGCATTTGAAGCGGGCTACAGTTCCCAGCAGGCATTTACCAGGGCTTTTTGTAACGAATTTATGTGCACACCGCAGAAATACAGGAAAATTGGTGAAGCCAGGTACAGGCAAAATCAAATTGGCATGAAATTGAAAGGCAGACCAAAATCAAATCTGCATCTTTTTATAGAAGGCAGGGCAGCAGCATGAGTGTATTGCCATATGTAGTTGAACAGACAAGTACAGGAGAAAGAAGTTATGATATTTATTCAAGGCTGCTTTCTGACAGAATTGTGTTTTTAAGAGAAGAGGTAAGTGATGTAACCGCCGGCATTATCATTGCACAAATGCTTTTTTTGGAAGCACAGGATCCTGAAAAGGATATTCAGTTTTATATAAACAGCCCGGGAGGTTCTATTTCAGCAGGCCTGGCAATTTACGATACCATGCAGTATATCAGGTGTGATGTTTCTACAATATGTCTTGGCATGGCCGCCAGCTTTGGAGCTTTTTTACTGGCAGGAGGGAAGAAGGGAAAGCGTATGGCGCTGCCAAATGCAGAGATTATGATTCATCAGCCTGCAATTCATGGGAATGGAGTGCAGGGGCAGGCGACAGATATAAAAATTGTATCTGATCATATTCAGCAAAGCAAAAAAAGACTGAACCGTATTCTGGCTGAAAATACGGGAAAAACAGAAGAAGAGATAGAAGCCGCAACGCAAAGAGATAATTACCTGACAGCCGAAGAAGCATTAAAATTTGGAATAATAGATAAAATTCTAAGGAAGCGCTGATAAAATATTTCACCAAAAGAAACACCAGTTCATTATATTGTTTGAGTTGGTGTTTCTTTCTTTGTCAGAGTCTGGTATAGTGTAGGTTAGCGGGAGGAAAGAAGATGACAGCAATACAGGAAAATAAAAACAGCTCTGATTTGTCAGATGGAGAGATGAATGGACATTTGACGCTTCGTAAGGACGTGATTGCGTACTGTCTTAAATTGAAAGGGGTATATGAGGATTACCCGTTTCATGATCCTAACTGGTGTGTGATCCGGCATAAAAAAAGCCGGAAGGTTTTTGCATGGATTTTTGACAGGGATGGTCATGTCTGGGTGAATTTAAAGTGTGATCCCAAGTGGCGGGATTTCTGGCGGCAGACTTTTTCATCAGTAATACCGGCATATCATTTAAATAAAAAGCACTGGAATTCCGTGATACTGGATGGAACCGTGCCGGATGAGGATATTAAGCGGATGATTCTTGAAAGTTATGATCTGACAGGGTGAAAACATTTTTCACACTTTGTATTTGAGCAGTATCGCGGGCAGTGCCTGTGATATGCAATGGCATTAGAAGAAAAATTAACGGAGGATAGAAAGATGACATTTAACGTAAACAGTATATTTATGTACATTCTGGCAATCTGCGTCATTGTTTTTGTGCTGGCCCAGTCTTTTTTCTTTTTGATAAGGGCTTATAAAAGGGGAAAAGAGCTGGGAATGGAAAGCAGCAGATTAAAAAGGACAATTATTTCCACATCAGTATTCACCATTGCGCCGGCAATTTCTATTTTGATTGGCATTGTAACACTGTCAAAGTTTCTTGGAATTCCGCTGCCCTGGATTCGTATGAGTGTGATTGGAGCAATCACCTACGAGCTTCCGGCAGCAACTTCCACCGCCAATGCGCTGGGAATTTCCCTGTCCCGGACAATAACAGATGCAGGAACCTTTTCCGCGATTGCATGGGTTATGACGCTTGGGATACTGCCCAGCATTATTCTGCCGCCGATTCTTATGAAAAAGATTCAGGGAGGAATGCTGAAAATTAAAACAAAAGACAGTAAATGGGGGGATTTGTTTTTAACTTCTATGTTTCTTGGGATGATTTCCGCTTTTCTTGGCATGGTGTTTGCAGATGTGCGAAAAGGCATTGCAGGCTGGATTCCCATTTTTGTGCTGCTGGTGTCTGCTGCAATTATGAGTATATGCGGGCTGTTAATTAAAAAATGTAACATGAAATGGCTGGAAACTTATGCCCTTGCAATCAGCATGGTAGGAGCAATGATTTTTGCAGTACTGATTACACCGATGATTATCAGTTAGAAGGGAGCAGTATAATGAGCAATTATATGAAAAAAACCGATAGATATGGAAAAATATGGATTTGGACGGCAGTAGTAGTGGTGCTTATGGTACCTGTGGCTGTCTGCCTGTACTATGATGCATGGCCTCAGGGAACAGCAGTGTTAAAGGGGCTTTTGGGAGTTGCTCCCATTTACTGGACGGTAGGTGTAATTGAGGTAATCACCTATACGCCCATGCTGGGGACCGGAGGAACCTATCTGGCTTTTGTTACCGGAAATTTAACCAGTCTAAAGGCTCCCAGTGCGTTAAATGCAATGGAAAATGCCCAGGTGAAGCCGGGAACGGAAGAAGGGGAAGTGATTTCCACCATTGCTATTGCAACCTGTTCCATTGTGACAACACTGGTTTTAGTGATTGGAGTCTGCGGTCTTACACTAATTACGCCGATTTTAAATTCGCCGGTTTTAGTGCCTGCATTTGACAATATTCTGCCTGCCCTGTTTGGCGGTCTTGCAGTGGTATATGTAAGCAAAAACTGGAAGCTGGCCATTACACCTCTTCTTTTTATGGTAGTTTTATTCCTAGCAGTGCCTTCCCTTGCCGGTTCGGTAGGGGTTTTAGTGCCGGTAGGTGTTTTAATTGCGCTGGCAGCAGCAAGAATTATGTATAAGAAGGGATGGGTATAAGGTTGAATAAATTAATTGATAGCAATTTATTCAACCAGGAATTTGTGCCGAAGCGTCACAAATTCCGTAATGGCAGAGCGAAATCTGACATTTCGCTCGCTTTCTCAGCGTAAAACGCTTCGAAATGGAGGAAATAATGATTGGATGGATGATAGCAGGTATTTTGTGTGCGGCGCTGCTGGTGGTTGTCGCGGTTATTTTAGTAAGAGCGGCAGCATTTAAGCCGCAGGAGCCGGAGCCGGTAAAGGAAGAGAAAATAAAATTAAACAGGGATAAGATTGTTGCGGATATGGCAGCCATGATTCGGCTGAAAACGGTGTCTAACCGGGATGATTCTCTGGTAGACTGGGAAGAGTTTTCAAAATTCAGAAGTCTTCTGACAGAGCGGTTTCCAAACATACATAAAAAGTGTCAGCTTGAACGGATTGGAAAAAGCGGAATTTTATATTTCCTTTCTGGAAAATTGCAAGAAAAGCCTTCTGTCTGCATGGCTCACTATGATGTGGTTCCGGTAGAGGAAGAAGGCTGGAACAGGCCGGCTTTTGAAGGCATAATAGAGGACGGATGCATCTGGGGGAGAGGGACGCTGGATACCAAAGGAACCCTCTGCGGTATTATGGAAGCATTGGAGCAGATGCTGCAGGAAGGATATGTGCCTGAAAATGATCTGTATTTATCCTTTTCAGGAGAAGAAGAAATCGACGGAAATTCCTGCGCAGAGATTGTTTCCTTTCTGGAGAAAAAGGGAGTAAAGCCTGCTATTGTGGTGGATGAAGGAGGAGCAGTGGTTGACCATGTGTTCCCTGGCGTTTCAAAGGAATGCGCTCTTGTGGGAATTGGAGAAAAAGGAAGTGTGAACATGGACTTTTCTATGGATTCGGAAGGCGGTCATGCCTCCACACCGCCGGTACACACTATCTTAGGGCAGCTTGCCAGGGCAGTTACCCGAATAGAAGACCATCCTTTTAAAAGACAGTTGACCAAACCTGTCGCGGAAATGTTTGACACACTGGGAAGACACTCCACTTTTTTGTATCGGGTGATTTTTGCAAACTTATGGTGCTTTGCCCCTGTTCTGGATGGGATTTGTAAAAAAAGCGGCGGAGAGCTGAATGCCATGATGCGCACCACAGTGGCAGTCACTAAGATGGAGGGCAGCAATGCCTATAATGTGCTGCCGCCTAAAGCAGGCTTTGGCATCAATATGCGCCTTTTGGGCAATGACACCATTGAAACTGCAAAAGAGTACTTGGCGAAAGTGATTAAGAATGATAAAATCACTCTTAGACTTGTAAATGGTATGAATCCTTCTATTTATTCCAACACTTCCTGTAAGGAGTGGGAAAAGTTAAAAGCAGTGATTCATCAGACCTGGCCGGAGGCAGTAGTGTCTCCATATCTTATGATGGCCTGCAGCGATTCCAGGCATTACTGCAGGATTACCGACCGGGTATACCGCTTTTCCGCCATGCGGCTTTCTAAGGAAGAGCGGGCAATGATTCATGGAAATAATGAGAGGATTCCCATTGACACGCTGGTGAAAACAGTGGAATTTTATGTCAGGCTGTTTCAGGTACTGTAGGAGACTCCAATGGTAATAAAAAGAAAGGCACGGGTATCATTATGGATTGGGTAAAGAAATTTGTGGAACCGGTGGACATGACGGAAGGGACGCCCTGGAAAAAGATTGTGTTGTTTGCGGTTCCCATGCTGGTGGGAAATATTGCACAGCAGCTTTATAATACAGTAGACAGTGTAGTGGTGGGAAATTATGTGGGAGACAATGCATTGGCGGCAGTAGGAAGCGCGGGACCTATTCTGAATCTTTTGATCGTGCTTTTTATTGGAATCAGTGTGGGAGCAGGTATCATGGTGTCCCAGTATTTTGGCGCAAGGGAAAGAGAAAAATTATCTGCAACCATTGGCAACTGTATTACGCTTACAGGGATTGCAACGCTGTTTGTAATGGTAGCGGCATCTTTGGTGGCAAGGCCATTGCTGGAGCTTTTGGATACGCCGGAATCTATCATTGACTGGTGCCATTCTTATTTACTGATTTTGTTTATCGGCGTGGGCGGTCTGGCTTTTTACAATATTTTAAGCGGTGTGCTGCGCGGGCTTGGGGATTCCATGTCAGCCCTTGCTTATCTTTTGGTATCTACTGTGATTAATATTATTCTTGACCTTTTGTTTGTGGCAAAGCTTGGAATGGGGGTTAATGGAGTTGCACTGGCCACAGTGATTGCGCAGGCGGTTTCCGCACTGCTTTGTCTGATACGTCTGATGAAAATGAAAGAGCTTTTTGACTTAAAGCTTTGTTATATGAAACTAAAGAAAAAGTATACTGGAAAAATCATCCGTTTGGGTCTGCCTTCCGGAGTGACTCAGGCAATTTTTTCTATGGCAATGATCGTAGTCCAGTCTCTTACCAACAGTTTTGGAGAAATGTTTATTGCGGCAAATGTAATTGTCATGCGTGTGGATGGATTTGCCATGATGCCCAACTTTTCTTTTGGAACAGCAATGACTACGTATGCAGGGCAGAATGTAGGGGCAAAACAGGGCGACAGAGTAGATCAGGGAGCAAAGCAGGGAACCTTAATTGCTGTGGGAGTTTCCGCTGTGATTACTTCTTTGATTTTAGTGTTTGGCAAGGCGCTTATGGGGATTTTTACAGGGACGCCGGAGCTGGTGGAATTGAGCCGGAACATGATGGGGATTCTTGCAGTTGGCTATATTGCTATGGCGGTAACCCAGAGTCTTTCCGGCGTGATGCGTGGAGCAGGTGACACTATGACTCCTATGTGGATTTCCATTGTTACAACGATTTTTATTCGTGTGCCTATTGCCTATGGAATTTCTTTTCTTACAAGAACACCTGAGCTTCCTACCGGAAGACAGGAATGCATCTTTATATCCCTTTTGGCTTCCTGGCTGATTGGCGCTTTAATTACGTTTATTTTTTATAAAAGGGGAAAATGGAAAAACAGGGCGGTTTAAAGATGAATTTGACGATTTTTGCTTGGCTGTGATAAAATCCCGTCTTTGACAGTTATTTAAAGAAAAAATCGCTGTATCCCTTGTGTTTATTGGGGTTCAGCGATTTTCTGCG
>VSNT01000122.1 GCA_009774465.1 Lachnospiraceae bacterium | reverse complement strand
GGTACTGATGAGGAAGAAGGCGGGGAAGAAAGTAAAGAGGAAGAAGAGACCGAATTGATGAGGAGCTTTTGGCGTATATAAAGGAAGCACAGAGTGAATTTCTTGCAATTGCAGGGCAGGAAAATCTGATGGCCCTTGTTTATTTATGTGATTCTTATCAGGTAAAAGGGCAGCCTGATGCATCTGCGGAGACAATTGTGTCTGTTCCTTCCGGAACAACTGTTTTTTTAAAGGGAGCAGAGCTGGACGCAGATTATAACCTCTGGTTTCAGACAGCAGTAGAATATAATGGCAGCTCCTATACAGGATACATTGACAGAAATTATCTTGCGTATTCAAACGAGCATTTGATCGGCTGGGAGGAGGCTTATTTCCCACAGATAGCCATGTTTGCGGCAAGTGATATTTATATGGATGTGGAGCAGTTCCCGGATTCATACCGGTCAAAGCTGATGCTTTTAAAACAGGCACATCCCAATTGGATTTTTGTAAGACAAAATATAAATCTTGACTGGCAGACAGTAGTAAAGAATGAAAATTGTAAGGACAGAAGTCTGATCAGCGGCAGTATGGGAGCTGCCTATAGGGGAGATTACTATGGTTCAGGCTGGTATTATGCTTCTGAGGCAGCGGTAAAATATTATCTGGATCCCCGTAATTTTTTAAATGATACCAGAATATTTCAGTTTGAACAGTTGACCTATAATCCTTCATATCATTCTAAAGATGCGGTACAGAACATTTTAAATAATACATTTATGAAGGGTGCAATGCCTAAGGCGGATATGACGTATGCAGATGCATTTTTCCAGGTGGGTTCTACCTTAAAGGTAAGCCCGTTTCATTTGGCATGCCGGGTTTATCAGGAGCAGGGCGAAGGTAAGTCCCCTTTGATTTCAGGAACCTATGATGCGGTGCCTGCGTACAAAGGCTATTATAATTATTATAATATTGGAGCATCAGGAAAAACTGATAAGGAAATCATTGAGTCAGGACTGGCCAAGGCAGTTGCTTTAAAATGGAATACTCCTCTTGCATCAATCAGAGGCGGGGCGGAAATACTGGCGAAAAATTATATTTTGCGGGGACAGGATACGTTGTACCTTCAAAAGTTTGATGTGGACGCAAGCGATGGCACTTTATATACGCATCAGTATATGCAGAATATTATGGCGCCTTATTCCGAATCCTCTATGGTCAAGAGTGCATATGCCAGAACCGGCGCCATAGACAGTCCTTTTGTGTTTAAAATTCCGGTGTATAACAATATGCCGGCACAGGCATGTCCTGTTCCCAGCGGTACCGGCACTGCCACAGTAACACCGTCAGCAATGCCAACGATAAGGCCAACGACAACGCCGACAGCGACGCCAACGGTAAAGCCGACAACAACACCGACAGTAACACCTACAATAAAGCCGACGACAACACCAACGTCAAAGCCAACAGCTGTGGCAACACCGACAGTAACGCCTGCAGCTGCATCAACATCAAAACCAGCAACAACACCGACTGCAAAACCCACGACTAAGCCGACTGCAGAACCTGATGTGATGCCAACTGCTACAGGAAAGCCAGTGGCGGCTGTTACCGCTACGCCGACATCTGCAGGTGCATCACCAACAGCAAAGGCAACTCCTGCAGTTACAGCAACGCCGAAAATTACACCGGCGCCCACAGCAAGTGCTTCAGCAACACCCAAAGCGACAGTGACGCCAGCTGCCACACCGACAGCAGGCGCCTCAGCAACGCCGAAAGCCACAGCGGCGCCATCAGCAAGTGCCTCAACAACGCCGAAAGCCACAGCGGCGCCATCAGCAAGTGCATCTGCAATGCCGGAAACGACAGCAACACCGACTGCCACACCGACGACAGGCGCGGTACCGACCGCTACTCCAAAAACGACTGCCACGCCCACGACAACTCCGGCGGCAACTGCTGTTCCAGCAACGACTGCACCTGCCAAAGTACCGGAATCACAATCAGGCGGCAGCTCTAACACGTCATCTCAGGCAGCAACATCAGCGCCTCAGACGGTGAGCACTGCAAGTCCTGAAAATAATGTGCCTGCAAGCGAATCGACGCCGGCCAGCGTGGAAGAAAATACCAACTCGGCAGGGGTAACAGTAGCAGCAGTTACACCGAAGCCTCAGACAATAGATGAGGACGAGAGTGTTCTTACAATGGATATGAGCAAAACCGGTATGATTTATGCGCAGACCTTGCAGCAGATTAAAGAGCAGGGACGAGAAGTTATCTTTCAGCTTAATGAACAGGTAAGTTGGACTATTCATGGCGATACCATAGAAACAGATCATTTTGAGGATATGAATCTGAAGGTTTCTTTTAATGACAGCAGGATTCCTGAGTGGAAGCTGGCAGTACTGACAGAAAATGAAACCTATATGGAAATGTCATTAGCGCATGAAGGATCGTTTGGATTTACCGCAGTATTATCTCTGCAATTGGAGAATGCACAGCCCGGACAATATGCAAACCTGTTCTATTATAATGAACAGACGGGCAGCTTTGAATTTATGTGTGCGTCCCTGATCAACAGTAAATGCAGTGCAGATTTTGAGTTTAAACATGCATCAGATTATGTAATTATCATAAGTGCTCATACCAAAGAAAATCTACTGGCAGAAAAGGCGGAAGCTTTTGCACAGGCTGAAATGGAAAAGGAGGAGGCCCTGGCTCAGGCCAGAGAGGAACTTCCTGCCGAAGAACCGAAAAAGGCAGCAGGTATTATTGTTTTGATACTACTTGCAAGTGTTGCTCTTGGAATAGGGGCTTATCTGATTTTCAGGAAAAATGAAAGGTGAAATTGAATGCAAGAGGTTGCTTTACTGTTTAATGTGAAAGATAAAGTGCAAATAGAGGCTATTAAAGCGGCATTTTTTCTGATCAAAGTTCCCACAAGGGTGATTCCCAGAGAAAGATACAGAGCCACTTTAAAGGAAATGGCCAAAAATGTATTTAAGGAACCGCCGGATAAGACACAGAAGCAGGAGCTTGACGGGCAGATGATTATATTTGTTGATCTTTTGGAACGGAAGCTATATAAGGTTCTTGACCTGATGCACAATGATCCAAGATGTGGAAGCAGCCTTTATAAGGCAATTTTGACTAAAACGAATCAAAAGTGGGATGCATTTACTTTGCTTGAAGAGCTTAAGAAGGAACATGCTGCAATGCACAGGATAAATAAGAAGGAGTAAGATTGGAAAATCACACTGATGTGTTGATTTTTCAACCACGAGTTTGTACCGGAGCCACAAACTCAATATCGCATGTCTTCGCAAAAGCAGCTCCGGCATGGAGGAAAAAATGATTGCAGTATATTATGCAAAGGTGTTTCCTATTTTGGAGGAAGGCACCTTTTTGCAGTGTTTGGAGAAAGTGGAAAAGAAGCGCAGGGAAAAGCTGCTGCATGGAAAAGGGAAAAGAGATATATGCCCCATATTAACAGCCGGCTGCCTGCTCCATAATGTGCTTTGTAAATGGATGGAGATTGATCCTTCCTGCAGCGCTCCATTTGAAATTGGTTACGGGAAGGAAGGAAAGCCATACTTGCCGGATAAGCCAGAGGTTCATTTTAATTTGTCCCATTCCGGTGAATATGTATGCTGTGCCATAGGAGATGAGCCGGTTGGAGTGGATATTCAGAAAAAGACTGCTGTAAAGGAAAAAATTGCAGAGCGGTTTTTTACCATTGCTGATAATCAGAAGCTCTCTGAATGTGGGGAAAAGGAAAGAACTGATTTGTTTTTCCGAATGTGGAGTATTAAAGAAAGCTTTTTGAAGCTGACGGGAAAGGGTTTAAAACAGGGGATGAATTCCTTTGAAATCAACTGGCAGCAGGGCATAATACTGGAAGAGGGCAGAAAGAAGCCCTCGGCTTATTTTATGGAATGTACACACATGCCGACATACAGTTTTTGTGTCTGTACCAAAGAACAGCAGCAGGATGTGGTATGGGAGGAAATTTTATTATGAGCCTTTTATTGATTTTTTTCTGAGGAAATCTTATTATGTGTATAGGGATTGCGGCGCAGGGCCGGGGAGTAATTGCAGTGCCGCCGCTATTTGGAATTCTTGCCGGAAGCAAAGTTATAAAAGAAAGATAAATTTAGAAACAGACAAATGCAGAAAACAAAAGAGGGAAGGAAAGTATGGGGATTAAAGAACAGGTGTTATTATTATTGGAAAATAAAAAAGGCAATTTTTTTTCGGGACAGGAGATTGCAGACCGCCTTCTGGTGACAAGGGCCAGTATATGGAAGGCTGTTAAGTCACTGCAGAAGGAAGGCTATGCCATTGAAGCTGTGACGAATAAAGGCTATGCTTTGAAAAGGTCGCCTGACCTGCTCTCAGCGGCGTATATTGAACAGGAGCTGCGCTTAAAAGGCGTGAATTTAAAAGTGAAGGTTGAGAAAATGGTGGATTCCACCAATAATGTGTTAAAGCAATATATTGCCGGAGGGGAAAAAGAGGATATGGTGCTGCTGGCAGAAGAACAAAGTGCAGGCCGGGGGCGCCGGGGACGTTCCTTTTATTCTCCACAGGGAACAGGCCTTTATATGAGTCTTTTACTTCATCCGGATGCCACTGCGGAAGAAGGAACCGTGCTCACAACGCTGACCGCTGTGGCAGCAGCCAAAGCAGTTGAAAAGGTGTCTGGTGAAGAGACTTCAATTAAGTGGGTAAATGATGTCTGGCTGAGAGGGAAAAAAATTTCCGGAATCTTAACGGAAGGCTCTACCTCTTTAGAAGATGGAAAACTGGAATATGTGATTGTTGGAATCGGCATTAATATTTATGAACCGGCGGGAGGCTTTCCGGAGGAGCTTAAGGATGTTGCAGGCGCAGTATTTACCAGCCATATTCAAAAAGAAAATATGCGCAACCGCCTGGCAGCGGAGTTTATTAATAATTTTATGGAATATTATCATATGCTTCCTTCTGCAAATTATCTGGAAGAATACAGGAAAAGGTGCTTTGTGATTGGGAAAAAGGTTCAAATCATTGCACCTTCCGGAGAGCCGTATAAGGCGGAAGAAGGGCTTGACAGAACGAATGCAACAGTACTTGGAATTGATGATGCCTGCCATTTGCAGGTGCAGTATACGGATGGCACGGTTGAGTTTTTATCCGGCGGTGAAATTAGCATCAGGATTTAGTATTTTTTATTTTCCCTTTAGAAAAACAAGGCTTGCAATTCCCAGTACTACCTGAACAGCCGGTATGGTAAACCATACACCGTTCAGTCCCCAAATAAGGGGAAGAATTATGATAAAAATCAGCGTAAGCACGATTTCTCCGTAAACAAGAAGATTGGAACGAACCATTCGGTGTGTGGCATAAAAGTAGGAAACTGCAGGCTTGGTAAGTCCATAAAGAGCCATAATCAGGGCAAAGGCGGGGGTAGCGTAAACAATATAAGCTGCTGCTGCGCCGGAGGTTCCGTAAAGAACCGGAATCAGATCCCGCAGCAGGACAAAAATAACTGCGCCGGCTGTGCCAAATCCAATACCCAGTGCAAAGGTCCACCTGGCGTAAATTTTCAGGGTTTTGACATCATTACTGCCCTGGCACAGAGAAAGAAGAGGCTGGCTGCCATCGCCGATTCCCTGGACCAAAAGCTCCATGAAGGAGATAATATAGGCAAGCACGGCATAGGCGCTGACTGCTTCCTCTCCGCCATATCTAAGTGCCTGCAGATTCATAAATATAATTGTAACAGAAGGCAGATAAGTCAGTCCAAAAGGCGATACCGCCACCTTAAGAATTGCATGAACCGTATTTTTTTCCGGACGCATATTTGAGAAAGAAATACGGTTCTTTTTTTGCGCAAAAAAGAATATGCCCAGAATTAAAGTAAGAACCTGTCCAAACACGGTTGCCAGAGCGGCGCCCCTGATTCCAAGATTTAAGGCAATTACAAAAAAGTAATCCAAAACAATATTGGTAATACAGCCGGCAGCCATAGAGCACATGGCATAGAAGGAAGCTCCATGATTGCGCATTAAAGGAACCATGCCGGAAGCAAAAACCTGTACCATGCCTCCAAGCAGGATATATCGGATATAATCAGATGCTATGGGAAGCAGATTATTCTTTGCACCGAGCAAAACCAAAAGAGGTGAATGAAAAAAATATAAAAAAACAACCAGCAGAAGGGAGCTGATAAAAAGCAAAAAGAAAGCATTGCCTTCTGTGCGCTCTGCTTCTTTCATCTTTCCGCCCCCTTTGTTTAGAGATACAACCACCGCGGCTCCCATGCCGATCCCTGTTCCAAGAGAAATGATAAGAGCAACTAAAGGCCAGGCAATATTAATGGCGGCAAGCCCCGGATCACCCATTGCTCTGCCTACAAAAATACCATCTACAATTGAGTAAATTCCTGTTAATAAAAAGGAAAGCATGGAAGGGAAAATATACCCTGCATATTTCTTTTTCATTTTAAAATTATACCTTTCTGCATATGTCTGACAGGTACAGAAGGCCTCCATCTTTTGTGCTTTATGTTCAGGCCCTGTACCATATGCCATTATACCTGCAAAAAGAGAAAGATGCAACTTTCAATAAACCTGCCGCATCAGGAGCGCAGGTGGTCTTTCAAAAGGAATAAAGCGGCTATGTTTGGCAGAATCATAAGGGCATTGATTAAATCGGTGCATTCCCAGACCAGATGAAGGGGCAGCACAGCGCCTATGTAGATCATTACAATATAAGCAATCTTATAAAGGCTGATGCCTCTGTTTTTTGCTACATAAAGCCAGGACTGCTCTCCAAGGTAGGACCAGCCGATTAAAGTTGTAATGGCAAAAGCTACAAGACACAGGGACAAAAATACATTTCCAAACACAGGAAGGTAGGAAAAAGCAGCGTCTGTAAGTCCGGCTTCGTTTACGGAAATTGCGGAAAAGGGATGCAGCATGGCGTTGGTGACAATCACAAGGCCGTTTAACAGGCACATAACAACCGTATCCCAGAATACAGCAGTCATGGATACATAGGCCTGATCTGTGGGGCTTGCTGTTTCTGATGCGGCGGCAGTGATGGCGGCGGTTCCGATACCCGCTTCATTGGTAAAAAGTCCTCTGGCAATACCGTAACGGGCAGTCAGCATTAAGGAGGAGCCTGCCGCACCGCCAATGGCGGCTCTGGGCGCCAAAGCATGGGAGAGAATAAGCTGTATGGCGGGAAGAAGCACTTCTCTGTTTAAAATAAGGAGTAAAATGCAGCCTGCTGTATAAAGAACTGCCAAAGCAGGAACAATTTTCATACAGACATTGCCAATGGATTTGATGCCGCCTACAATTACAAGTCCGGCAAGAAAGGCAGCAAGTATTCCGGCAATGTGTGGGTTTAATCCAAAGCTTAAGGAGGTAGTCTGGGTAATGGAATTTGACTGGGTGGTACATCCTACTCCAAATGCGGCAAGAAGTGTCAACAGGCCATAGAACTTCCCTATAAAAGGACGGTGAAGGGCATTTTCCCATACATACATGGGGCCTCCCTGATAGGTACCGTCACTTAAGCGGCTGCGGAAACGCACACTTAAAAAGCATTCCGCATAAGAGGTTGCCATGCCTAAAATTCCGGTGATCCAGCACCAGAATACGGCGCCTGGGCCGCCGAGAGCGACAGCAGTGGAAACACCGATAATATTTCCGGTTCCCAGAGTAGCAGCTAAAGTGGTGGATAAGGTTGCAAAAACGGAAAGATTTTTAGCATCCTTTTTACCGGAAGGAGTTATGGAAAGGCGGATGGCTTTCAAAATATTTTTCTGTGGAAAGTGCAGTTTTATGGTAAAATACAAGTGGGTACCCATCAGCAAAAATAAAAGAGGACCACTCCATAAAAACTGATTGAGGGACTGAATAGATGAAAAAATTGATTGCATATATGTCCTGACCAGGCAGAATGCCTATAAGATTCTCCATATAAATATAGTATTTTTTTGTACAGGATATGCGTGTTTTGTAACTGAGATGTTGTTATATACTGAAAATGTCAGGAGCAGGGAAATTGAAAAAAAGAAAATTTTGGCTGCCGGCCGCATTTATTTTATTTGCGGTTATACTTAATATTACAGGCAGGGTGTGCCGGCCATTTACAGACTTTTATGTAACATATATTTTCCCCGTATGGGCGGCGGCTTATGGAAGAGTGACAGGATTATTCCCATTTTCCGTGGGGGAGTGGATGCTTTATCTTGCGGTGGTGATGGTAACTGTGCTGGTCTTCGGGGGGATTATATACGGAATATTCAAAAAAAGAATTCCGGATAAGCTGAAACAAATTTATGGAAAATATGCACTTTTTATTTACTGGATTTTTGGAATTGTCTGTGTGATTATGACGCTTAACTGCTTTTTACTTTACCAGTCTTCCCCAATTAATGAGCGCTATCAGATTGGTTCCGGACAAAAGAGAGAATATGGAATTTCCGAGATTGCACTGGTCAGGGACTATGTGGTGGAACAGGCCAATGCCCTGTCGGTGACTTTTGAAAGAAATGAGAAAGGATATCTGATTTATCCGGCATCTCTTAAGGATGAGGCGAAGGCCCAGATGCAGAAGCTGGGGGAAGAATTTGATGTTTTGTCAGGATATTATCCCGATCCTAAGGGACTTGCATTATCAGGCTTTTACAGTCAGCAGTATATAATGGGATATTATTTCCCTTTTTCTATGGAAGCAAATTATAACCGGCAGATGTATCTGACCAATATACCGGTTACCATGTGTCATGAACTGTCCCATTTGAAAGGATTTATCCGGGAGGATGAGGCCAATTTTATTGGATATCTTGCCTGTGTGGACTCTACTGATCCTCTTTTCAGGTATAGCGCGTATTTAAGTGTGATTGGATACCTGGACAGAGATTTCTTCCGCGCTGTAGGGGAAGATAGTGAAATTTATCTGTCTCATCCGGTGATCAGCGGCCTTGTTTTAGAGGATAGAAAATTTTTGACACAGGAAACATGGGAAAAGGTGGAAGAGAAGGCAGTGCTGAAAACGGAGACTGTAAAACAGGCAGCAGATGCTTTTTTGGATACCACGCTTACCTTAAACGGGGTGGAAGACGGACGAATCAGCTACAGCAGAGTTGTAAATCTGCTGCTGCAGTATTATGATGGAATATTATACTGAGGAAGCTGGCTTCATCAGCGTTCCCCGGTTTTTCAGGAAAATATTAATTGGAAAGGCGGAAAATAAATGGAAAATATTATTGGGTATATTAAAAAAAGAGGCGGACAAAGTTTTGAGGAAAAACCGTTTAATGAGGTAGACAGTCTGATTTTGTGTCAGTTGTCTTATTTGAATTATGAGAGATTTGTGCCCGGAGTGGAAAAAAGAAGTCTGCCGGTCAGCATTCAAAGCATTTATCAGCATCCTGACAGGGACAGAATTATGGATGATTACTGGTACAGGGAAAATAATAAGGAACTTTTCTCAGCGGCGGCGGAATCAGAAAGATTCGGCTCCCTTAAAATGAATTACTATGTGAATATTATAAATCAGGAGGATGAAACACAGTTTTCTGCAATCACTTATGTTTTGGGGGATAAAAGCGTTTATATTGCATATAGAGGCACGGATGCCAATATTGTGGGGTGGAAGGAGGATTTAAACCTTGCTTTTTCCAAACCCCTTCACAGCCAGTATCTGGCAGTGGAATATATGGAAAAAGTAGCGGGCTATATCGCAGGGGATTTTTATACAGGCGGTCATTCTAAAGGGGGAAATCTGGCAGTATATGCGGCTATGAACTGCAGTGAGAGAACCAGAGAAAAAATACGGAAGATTTTTAATAATGACGGGCCGGGATTTCGGCCGGAAATCAGGCAGCAGGGAAATTTTCAGGCAGTTGCGGAAAGGATTGTAAAGTTTATTCCCCGTTCATCCATTGTAGGCATGCTTCTTGAAGATGACTGTGATTATGAGATTGTGGAAAGCTGGGGAATTGGAATGCTCCAGCATAATGCCTACAGCTGGAAGATAGAGGAGGATGCATTTGTGCGTGCCAAAAATATGACCAGTAATAAGCTGATAAGGGACGCATCCTTAAATGAATGGATTCTCTCCCTTTCCGAAGAGGAAACCCATGCTTTTGTTGACACTTTATATGAGGTGGTTTCCGCGTCGGAAGCTTCCAACGTATTTGAGTTCGGCGCAGACTGGAAAAAGTGCCTGCAGAATGTGCTGGCAGCCGCCCGGGGAGTAAATGGAACCACGAAAAAGACCATTCACAAAATGACACGTTCTTTGTTTAATATTTTATTTGAAAATTTTATTGAGGAGAAGAGAGGAAAATAAAAAAGGGGAAAAGAAAAAGCATAAATTTCTGCAAAACTGTTGACAGAATTGAAAAAAAAAGATAAAATATCATTTGTTCGCAGGAATGGCGGAATTGGCAGACGCGCACGGTTCAGGTCCGTGTGGTAGCAATACCATGAGAGTTCAAGTCTCTTTTCCTGCATGAAAAGAAGCTCTGGAAATGGGGCTTCTTTTTTTGCATGTTGTATTTTATGCTGCATTATCAGTTTTTTTAAGGACGGACAAAAATATATTTATACATAAAAAATGGAAGCAATGGGGCTCGAACCCATGACCTCTCGCGTGTGAGGCGAACGCTCATCCCGGCTGAGCTATGCTTCCAATAAGATAATTATAGCACTAAACGATAAAAATACAACTTATTTCATGTTTTAATTGCATCAGCTGCCAAGTGCTCTACGGGATAATCATGTGTTTGAACCTAGACACTGGCAATACGGACAAGCCGCATTCCTCCCGGAACTGATGCTGTAGATATTATATAACGTGACGTGGGTGAATGCAAGCAACAGGAGTTCTTTTTGTTTACCACAAAAGGCATAATTCACAAAAAACATAAGATAAAATTGGCAGTAGTGTTTCTTGACACGGGAGTTTGACAGTTGAATGATAGAAAAAACACCTGCAGGCCGCATAATACCTGCTTTTTTTATGTCAAACTTT
>VSNT01000121.1 GCA_009774465.1 Lachnospiraceae bacterium | reverse complement strand
CTATAAGATAAGCAGAGGGTGGCAATGATAGATAAAGAAAAATTTCATGTATTAAATTATGTAAAAAAAGAAGAATATAGCGGCAGTATGGATGGAATGCGTTACATGCTGAAAAAGAAGGAAAAAGAAGATGGCGTAAAGCTTGAAGTGATTATCTGGCCGGAACCTTTTTGTTATGCCAAAACAGAGGAGGCGAAAAAGCAGCGCAGGGAATTTGAATTAACAACCGAAGGCGTCGCGCAGGCTGCTGAATGGTTGAATCAGCAATATATGGAGCAAAGACCATTGTGGGAACTGTCTAAGACAACAGTTAAAGTCTAAAAGCGTTACAGTCATTTTCCAGTTGAAATTATAAAGGATTATGAATTATAATATACATGGTGTTTATCATGATATGGGGGAGTAAATTGAAAATAAACATAACAGTTTATTTTTAAGAGTGGAGGATAGTGCAATGACAGCATTGACTTTTGACAATAGGGTGGTCAATAGAGAAGTGGATTTTTGTAAAGTGTACACTTTGGAAAGCAAAGAGAAACTGGAAAAGGTATTGTTGAAAAACAGGATATCTTATTTTATTGAATGGCAGGAACGTTCCTGGTTTTCAAGAACTTTTGGAAGCGATAAGCAGAAGAATATCTTTACGATCCGAATCAATGAAGCAGATGTGGAACGTGCTTCAGATTTGGTAAGGGGAATAGAATCTGTTAAAATCAAAAACATGAATGAGGAATAAGCAGTATTTGCTGTACGCTGTGTGCTCTTCTTAATGTTAACAAAGCCCCCGGGTGTATGCCTGGGGGTTAACTGATTATAAGAAAAGTTTTAAATGCCTGTTGACGCAGGCGGATGGGAGGAAAATGAGTCAGAAAGATACGTTTGCATGTCCTGTTTATAAAAAATGTGGTGGATGTCAGATTTTACATATGGATTATCAGTCACAACTGAATTTTAAAAGGGGACAGGCAGCAAAGCTGCTGAAACCTTATGGAAAACTGGAAGAAATGATTGGTATGGAGCAGCCTGTCCATTACAGACATAAAGTACATGCTGTATTTGGAAGAGACAGAAAAGGAAATATTATTTCAGGAGTATATAAAGAAGGAACCCATCAGATTGTGCCGGTAGAGGACTGTCTGTTGGAAAATGAAAAGGCAGATGCTGTTATTCAGACCGTCAGGAAACTGTTAAAGTCTTTTAAAATAAAAACCTATGATGAAGATACAGGGTATGGACTGCTGCGTCATTTGCTTGTGCGTGTGGGATATCATACAGGGCAGATCATGGTGGTGCTGGTATTAGGTTCTCCAATTATGCCCTCCAAAAATAATTTTGTGAAAGCACTGCGCAGGGAACACCCTGAAATCACTACAGTGGTAGTAAATGTAAACGATAAAAGGACCAGTATGGTGCTTGGAGAAAAAGAGCAGGTGATTTATGGTCCGGGATATATCGAAGATAAGCTGTGCGGTCTGACTTTTAAGATTTCTCCCAAATCTTTTTATCAGGTGAATCCCTGCATGGCGCAGAAGCTATATGAAAAGGCAATAGAATATGCAGGAATTTCCGGCAGGGAAACAGTTTTAGATGCATATTGCGGAACTGGCACTATTGGCATGGTGGCGGCTTTAAAAGCAAAAAAAGTAATTGGAGTAGAACTTAACAGGGATGCTGTTCGGGATGCCATAACAGGAGCAAAGAAAAACGGGCTGTCGAATATCAGGTTTTATCAGGCAGATGCTGGAGATTTCATGGAGGAAATAGCTGAAAGTGGGGAGAGGGTGGATGTGGTTTTCATGGATCCCCCAAGAAGCGGCAGCAGCGAGAAATTTTTAACCTCATTAATCAAATTAAAGCCGGAAAAGATTATATATATATCCTGTAATCCTGAAACTTTGGCGAGGGATTTACATCTTTTGTGCAAAAAAGGATATCAAATGAAAAAAGGAGCGGCAATTGATATGTTTCCATTTACAGATGATATTGAGGCTGTTTGTATGCTTTCAAAGAAACCTTGATTTGCAGCAATTCCAAAGACAGCCCTCTTCCCTCGACAGATACGCCAAAAATGAACAATAATTCACAAGCATGTCAATACAGAAATCCCCCCAATTTGGTATATGATATTAGTAGTTCAAGGTGTGTTAAATTGAATTGGAGGGAGCAACAAATGAAAAAGAAACTGGGGATAAACATTAGGAGTAAACTGGAAAAGGGAAGTGCGGCAGAAGGTAAAGACAACGATGCTAAGATGCGTAAGCAGCTTAAAAAGGATAAACCGGAAAGGAAAAGTAAGGGAGCGGGGGGAAGTATCAGAACAAAACTGTTATTAGGATTTCTGGTTCCCTGTATTTTGATCATTATATCGGGCACGTTATCTTATCAGCTTGCAGAACATGCGGTGATTCAAAGCTATCAGCAGTCTATGGAAAACACGATTCAAAAAACAGCAGAATACTATGATCTTTTAGTCAGCAACTTATCTATCAGAACCAATCAAATCGTGCTGGATAATTCTGTAAAAAGCTATTATCGCGGGGAATATGCGAAAGAACCTTTGCAGGAAGGCAAGGTATTTCAGACATTGAAAAAGCAGGTTTTAACCACTGCCTTATCAGACCAGTTTGTAAGCAGCATTTATCTTCTGGCAGATTATGGGGAAGGATTTAACTCTGACAGCATGTTAAAACCGGTTAATTATCAAACATATATAGAGACGGAAGAGGGGAGCCGGCAGATTGCAAATGGAGAAAAAGTAATTTTGAGCGGCCAGCATGAAGAACTGGATGCAATGACAGGAATGAGCAGCGACAGATATGCTTTTTCACTTGCCAGAAATATGGTAGATAAAAAGTCAAAGCCAATTGGTATGCTGATTATGGATATTGATATGGAGGCGGTCAAAAAACCGTTAACCGATATGGCATTGGATGAAGGAAGTATTTGCGCATTAATTACCAGTGACGGAAGAGAAGTTTTATCCGTAGATGATTTAGGAGAGAGCGTCTTTGTTTCTCAGGAAAAACTAATGAATCTTTTTGGCTCTGATGAAACTTCATCTGTTTTTTACCAGAGGGATAATGGAAAATCTTACTTATATGTGTATCATAAAATGGTAAATTGCGATTTTGCAGTCTGCGCTAAGATTCCAAGGAATCAAATTTTAGCACAGGTAGATGATATCCGGTATATAACGATTCTTGTAGTGGCGGCCGCCCTGGCTTTATCATTGGGGCTGTGTGCATGGATATCAAACCGGATCATGAAATCAGTGAGAAATGTTTCTTACGTACTTAGTCAGGTGGAAAATGGCAACTTTAACATAACGGTCAAAGAAGGAAAAGATACGGAGTTTAAGATTCTTACCCATCGGCTTCAGCGAATGATGGAGAAAATGCGGATTTTGATCAGTCAGACAGGAGAGGGAGCAGCAGAAGTTGCGGATGCAGGAAACCGCGTTGCCAAAACAACGCAAAAGCTGGTGACTTTGTCGGAAGGTGTTACAGGCGGCATCACCCGGGTAAGCGATGGTGTGACAAGGCAGACAGAAGATGTTATGGAGTGCAGAACCACCATTCAGCAGCTTGCACAGCAGATAGAAGCGGTGGTGAAGAATGCGGAAATGGTAGAGGGGATTGCAAAGACCACGGGACAGACAGTAGGCGACAGCATTACCAATATGGAAAATCTTTCCGGTAAGGCAGAAGAAACTGCAACCATGACAGAAAGCCTGATTGTACAGGTGAATGAACTTTCAGAAGAAACGAAAGCAATTAATAAAATAGCTGAAACCATCAATGACGTTGCTGACCAGACAGGGCTTTTGTCATTAAATGCCTCCATTGAAGCGGCACGTGTAGGCGAGATGGGAAGAGGTTTTGCAGTGGTTGCCGAGGAGATCAGGCGTTTATCTGTACAGTCAGTAGAGGCAGTTAAGCAGATCAGGGCAACCGTGGAACAGATTGACAAAAGGAAATTCCAGATTGCAGAAACTACCGGGCAGGCCTCTGACACGGTAAGAGCTCAGTCAGAGGCGATGAAGCTTACTGTTGGATCTTTCTGTCAGGTGCGTGACAGTGTTACGGAGCTTACAAAAGCAGTCAATGATATTACCAGCATTATGGAGCGTATGGGACGGGCTAAAGACCGTACTTTGGAAATGATTGACAGTATGGCAAAGGTATCTGAGAATAACGAAGATGCAGCAGTAGGAATGCAGCAAAATACAGTGGAGCAGTCAGAACAGATATTGAGCCTGCAGGATGCGGTACAGATTCTTGGACGTGAATCTGACAAGCTGAAAGAGGCAATCAGTAAGTTTACGATATAACAGCGAAAGTCATATTTCGTGAAACCTCCTTATATAAAAGGCGGGCTTTCTTAAAGAAGGCTCGTCTTTTTATAACCTCCTTGATTAAAATTTGTAAGTACCTGCAAGTTCATAGTAAAAACATCATAGTAAAAATGGGATTTGACCAAAAAGGAAAGGGTATACTATAATGCAGGAAAAGGAGAATAAAGGCAGGATGAAGGCGATAAATTTAAGACAGTCATTTTGGGCGCATATTTATTTAAATCTTGCAGCAGGCAGGCTTGCGCAGATTTTGTGGGAAATAAAAAAGCAGTTTGGAAGAATAAAAAAGGGCAGAAAAAAATCAGCTCGTGAAAAGGAACTGGTTTTATGGCTTCATAGACAGGAACTGGAAAAGGTAGAAATAAAAAGCCGGGAAGGGATAAAGCTTACAGGACGTTTTTTAAAGCATACGGATGCAGAAAGAGTTGTACTTATGTTTCATGGCTGGCGCGGAAGGTGGGATCAGGATGGAGCAGCACTTGCAAAGGGGCTGTATGAGAAAAAGAGCAGTATATTATTGGTAAATCAGAGAGCGCATCAGACCAGTGGAGGAAAATATATCGGCTTTGGCGTGCTGGAACGCTATGACTGCTTAAAATGGCTGGAATATCTGGTACAGAACACAAACCCATCCTTACCAATTTATTTGTCAGGAATTTCTATGGGAGCGGCGACAGTGCTTATGACGTCCGGCCTGGAGCTTCCTGAAAGAGTTGCAGGAGTAATTGCAGATTGTGGATTTACCACGCCTTATGAGATGATACGGATTTTTGCAAAAAAATTTTTTAAGTCAAAAGAGATTGAAATGGCAGATGCGGTAAACTGTCTTTGCAAAAAGAAAGCCGGTTATGACTTGAAGGAATACAGTACACTGGAGGCGATGAAAAGTTGTTCTGTACCTGTGTTTTTTGCACATGGCACCAAAGATATGTTTGTACCCTATGAAATGACCGTGCAGAATTATGAGACCTGTGTCAGCAAAAAGAAGCTGCTTTCAGTAGAGGGCGCTGTTCATACCGGGAGCTACCTTTCTGATCCACAAAAGTATATGGATGAGCTGGCGGAATTTTTCCAGTGGGATTAGATGCTGGGAGAGCCTTATGCCAGATGCATATAATGCCTGGAATGTGCAGGTTTTCTTTCCAGTAAAAGTATGATAAAATGTATGTTATTGAGCTTGCAGGGAGAGGGATATGAGTGCGGAATTAGTCAGTACAAAAGATATTTACAATATTGTCCGTAAAACAATGGGAGTTATGGACGCAAAGATTCAACTGCATGGTGAGATTACAGGTTATATTTTTTATAATATGATGAAAGCGGAGGGATTGTATACGTCTGCCGAGCTGGCGGAGTATGTGCTGCTGGGAATGCTTCATGATGTGGGAATGTTTAAGACAGGCTATAAGGCAGGGCTTTCTCAGTGTGAGACTACAAATGTATGGGCTCATTCTATTTATGGATATTTATTTATGAAGTACCTGTCTCCGGTAGGTGATAAGGCTGAAATTATTTTGTATCATCATCTGCCCTGTAAACTTCACCCACAGATCAACAGCAAGTATATGAAAATAACTCAGTATCTTACGCTGGCAGATAAAATGGATGTGTTTATGCGCATGGAAGGTCATGGCATGGAACAGGATTATTTCCAGAAAAACTGTGATATCACTGTTTCTGCAAAGGCAGTGGAGATATTTCAGACTGCGCAGAATAATTATAATTTTATGGATAAATTGAAATCTGATGAATACCAGAAGGAAATGGAGGATTTGTTTGAGACAGTCCATTTTTCAGAGAAGCAGAAACAGGGATTTTTAGAAATGCTGGTGTATGCAATTGACTTTAGAAGCCAGCAGACGGTGATACATACCATGTCTACAAAGACATTTGCCCTTGAGCTTGGCAGACTGATGCATGTTTCGGCAATGGATTTGCAGGTTCTTTACTATGGAGCGCTTTTACACGATATTGGGAAAATTGTTATTCCACTTTCTATTCTTGAGGCGCCCAGGAGGCTTACGGATGAAGAAATGAGAATTATGAAAGCGCATGTGGTGATTACGGATCAGATTTTAAGGGGGATTATGGATCCTAAAATTGTAAACGTGGCGGCGAGACATCACGAAAAGCTGGATGGAACAGGTTACCCCAATGGTTTGAGAGGGGAGGAATTGACAGAACTGGAGCGGATTGCGGCGGTAGCGGATATTTTAAGCGCTTTGTATGGAAAAAGGAGTTATAAGAATTCCTTTCCGCCAGAAAAGGTGAAAGAAATTTTACAGTCTGATGCTGATCAGGGAAAGATATGCAGTGAAGTGGTGCGGGCAGCAGTAGGGCATTATGATGAGATTACACAGAATTACGAAAGACAGCGAAATGAAACAATGGAGAGATACATGGACATTACCAATCAATATGACAGTATTTACGCCAGATTTAAAGAATATGAAGGGGTGATACTTTAAGGGGACAAATGATGAAGAAAAAAGAACTGACATTGGAAATTATTGAGAGACTAAAGAAGGAATATCCGGATGCGGACTGTACCCTTGAGTACGATCAGGCATGGAAGCTGCTTGTCAGCGTCCGACTGGCGGCGCAGTGTACGGATGCAAGAGTAAATGTAGTTGTGCCGAAACTTTATGAAAAATTTCCGGATGCACTAGCTTTGGCGGATGCGTCTGTGGAGGAAATAGAAGAAATTGTAAAGCCCTGCGGCCTGGGGCACAGCAAGGCAAGGGATATCAGTGCCTGTATGAAAATGCTGTGGGATGAATATGGCGGAAATGTTCCGGAGGATTTTAATGAGCTTTTAAAGCTTCCCGGTGTGGGGCGCAAAAGTGCCAATCTGATTATGGGGGACGTGTTTGGAAAGCCGGCAATCGTGACAGACACTCACTGCATCCGCCTGGTCAACCGGTTTGGACTGGTGGATGGGATGAAAGAGCCGAAGAAAGTAGAGATGGCGCTTTGGAAGCTGGTTCCACCCAAGGAAGGCAGCAGCTTCTGCCACCGGCTGGTATATCATGGGAGGGAAGTCTGCACTGCAAGAACGAAACCTTATTGCGATAAGTGCTGTCTTGCAGATATCTGCAAAAAGTGTGGAATTTAAAATGATGCAAATTTGATGCAAAAATGATGAAGTTTTGATGCACGAATGGTGTAGGATATTGTCAATATAAATTGGATTATGTACACGGAGAGCAACCGTTGCATTGTTTGTATGGAGGATATCGTGGAGAAGGTGTGGAAAACTGCTTTGCGTCAAATTATTATAATGGCTGCAATCAGCGGAGTGCTGATTGCAGCAAGTGTTTTGGCCTACAGGTCTGTCTATCCAAAAGAGCTGACGAGGTCAGAGGATGGGTATTATGAAATTTATACGGCATCGGATTATGACCGGTTTTGGAATATGGTTGCTCAAAATCAGATTTATGAAAATGGAAGACTGATGAATGATATTTATTTAAATGATATTTCGGATTTTGCAGCATGGAAAACTGCGCCGCCTGCAAGGCAAAGCAGGGAAATCTCTTTTTTCTCCGGTGATTTTGACGGAGGCGGACATACCATCTATGGACTTTACAGTGAAAAAGGATTTGGAATAGTAAATAAAAATTTGGGCGTGATTCATGATCTATTTATAGAGGATTCTTTGATTACAGGAGGAAATTATATAGGAGGCATCTGCCGGACAAATGACAGGACAATTAGGAATTGCCAGTTTGGGGGAATTTTAGTAAGTAATTTAATAACGACCAATCAGGATGCAAAGGTGGCAGGTATCTGCGCAGACAATACAGGAATCATTGAAAGATGTGGATATACAGGAAGCATGGAAGCAAATGGTGACTGGCCCCCAAATGGGGTAATGGCTGGAATCTGCGCGGAAAACAGAGAGAAAATTTTTAACTGCTATAATCTTTCGCAGGATTGCTGTGGTGAAGAAGCAGGGTGTTTTTTTGCCATAGCAGACAGGGATGCAGAGGGGTGCTTTATTGGAGAAAACTTAAAGGTCAGTACCTATTATAACCGGCATACCATGTTGCTTGATAAAGCCCAGGCAGTTTATTTATCAGCCTTTTTAGACCGGGATTTATATGCGCTGTATCAGGCGGAAAATAATCTTCCGGCATTTTTAAAACCGCCCGTGGAGGAAGTATTTGACCTGACTTACCTGGGGCTGTCTCCACATGAAAAAGAGGGATACGGGGAAGATATTGGTACAAGAATAAGAAATGCCCTTACGAATAAGGAGATTTCCAATCTGATTTGGAAGATTCTGGAGGCTGACGGGGAGAATTGGGAGGATATCAGCGTTCAGGTGGTTGATGAAGCAAAAGCGTGGTTTGCACTGCAGGTATCCCACGGACAGGATAGAATCAACCTGTCAGCGTATCTTCCGGATGGAGCAGCAGAGGAGTGTTATGATAACGTTTGGGCATATTGCAGTGAAATTCTGGGGGAACAGGACGCAGAGAGCTGGGAACATAATACATGGAAGCTGATTGACGAAGAAAATAACGATTCAGAAGAAATCTTTATTTTGTATGAGATCAGTGGGAAAAAGCAGGGGCTTTTTTATACGGAAGGAGAAGTACTTTATCAGGTGGAAAGCGTGCAGGCTGTCAGTGAGGCAGGAATGCAGTGGCTTGAGAAAGAGTTAAGTGGAGTAAAGTCGGATGAGGAGGATTACAGTGAATCAGATTTTGCACAGGAGATAGATGAAACATGGGCGGATATGCTTGAAACAGTGTTTGAAAATAAATCTGTTACAGATACTTTTACCTGGCAGGATCAGATTGTGAAGCAGGCAGTTTATCATGAAGCGCTGGCGGATGAGGACGGGGTGCCTTCCGTTGAAAAGATTATGAATATTAGATTTCTACAGATAGATAATGCAGATCAGGCAGCAGACTTTCAGGATTTGGCCATGCTGCCACAGCTTAAGACGCTTTATATTCTGGGAGGAGGAGTGACGGATATTTCTTTTGTAAAAAATCTTCCCGAACTGGAGGACATATCTTTTTATGGAAACGAGATTCAGGATATTTCTCCGCTGACATTCTGTAAAAATCTTGAAGTGCTTTCTTTGGCATTTAATAAGGTGGAGGATATTACGCCTTTGGCGGAATTGACCGGTTTAAGAGAGCTGGGACTACAGGGAAATGTGATTAAGGACATTGAAGCGCTGCGTTTTCTTCCTGAGCTGGAGGGTGTAAATTTAAATGGAAATCAGATCACGGATTTGTCTCCGCTTTCAGGAAAAACAGGGCTTGTGGCATTAGGAGCGAGCTATAATCAAATAAAGGATGTCAGTCCCTTAAAAGGGATGAAACAGTTGTATAATCTGGCGCTGGATGGAAATCAGATATCGGATATCAGCGTTTTAAAGGAAATGACACAATTGGAATATTTGGGACTTGCTTATAATCAGATTGAAGACTTTGGGCCCATTCAGGGAATAGAAAAGCTGTTTTTCTTATCTGTAATGGGAAACCCCGGGCAGGATATTGGGAATTTGATCTTTGTGCCAATGGTGAATATGGGAAGCGGCGGTATGCTTACAGAAGGAGAAATTGACAGGGCCCAGGAGTATCTGGATTTGTATTACCCGGGGCAGGAGATAGAAGCAGAGGATATTGTATGGGGAGATTTAAATGGGGATGAAATAAAGGATCTGGCAGTTACCGGATTAAGCGAACAGGGCGAAGATATGTACTATCCGTGTAGAAAGGTTTATCCATTTTTGGGACAGAAAGATGGAAAGCTGCGGCCATTAGGTGAAATTGAAATTTTAGATCCTGAAAGCGGAGGAGTATACGGAGATCCTTATCAGGGGATGATTATTACGGACGAAAAACTGGTGATTCGGGTTTATGGCGGCAGCAACTGGCGTTGGGGAGATACCAGGGGATATGAATATGAAGATGGACATATGGTGGAAAAGTGGAAGCTGGAGACTAATCATTGGCTTATGACGGAAGGGTTTGACTGGCGGGTATATGATGAGGAAAGAAATCTGTACTGGTCCTATGCAATTGCCGGAGATATGGAAGGAAGGAAAAAGATTCTGCTTGTGGGACAGGGAAAGGAAGAGAGTCTTGATTCTGCGGAGGAAGAGCTTAATGAAAAGATGAAGGATTTTGAAGAAATGATTGGGCAGGAACTGCCACAAATAGAAAGTGACAGCCTTATGCCGCATATAGGAAGAGATGGTTACGATTATCAGGTTTATGATACACTGCTTTCTGTAAAGTATAATCCGGGGCAGGTGCTTAAAATGGCTTCTGAGAAATTTATGACAGACAGTATAACGCTGCCTGTGCCATATGATTCTTCTGATGAGATTTTAGACAATTATGTAAAGCTGACCGGTTTAGAGGTACCAACAGAGTTTTATCTGGGAAGAAATAAGGGAGAGCCTAAATTATTAGTATATGTGGAATGTGTGCAGAATGATAAGGGGGATTATGTACATACACTTAGACTGAAAGAGATATGTGAAGGCTATTGGGTGAGAGAAAAAGAGATTTATTTTGATGAAGGTCAGGAAAAGTTTATTATTAATTTTTAGGAGCAGAGGATAGTGTGAAAAATCACACTGATGTGCTGATTTTTCACACGTCTATTTGTGCCGGAGCGTCACAAATAAGCCTTGATGGCAGACGCAAATTGGAGATTTGCGTCGCCCCGTCGCGTAAACGCTCAGGAATGGAGATTTTTATGAACGAAATGATAAGAGCACTTTATGAAAGAAAATCAGTTCGGGTGTTTTCAGAAAAAGAAATAGGACAAAAAGAGAAGGAATGTATTTTAAATGCGGCTTTGCAGGCGCCTTCTGCAGGATGTCAGCTATTATATACGATTCTGGACATCACGGATGAAAAGAAAAAGGAAAAGCTGGCGGAGCTATGCGATCATCAGGCATTTGCGGCAAAGGCAAAGCTGGTGCTTGTTTTCTGTGCAGACTGCCGAAAGTCTGTCTCTTTTACACATATGACGCTGACGACGATCTACT
>VSNT01000120.1 GCA_009774465.1 Lachnospiraceae bacterium | reverse complement strand
GGGCAGCAACTACCAGACCAGTTTCAAAACCAGCGACAAGGCGGTGTGGAGTTCCGTAACAGTCAGACGGATATTGGAGAATGAACTTTACATCGGCAATCTGGTACAGGGCAGGCAGACAACACCGAACCATAAGGTCAAAAAGACCGTTTTAAAACCGGAAAAGGACTGGGTAAGGATAGAGAAGAACCATGAAGCCATTATTTCAGACAGGGATTTTTCCATTGTGCAGCGGCTTCTCGGCATGGACACAAGGATTTCACCAAAGCAGACAGAAGTATATCCGCTTGCAGGGCTGATTGTCTGTGCCGACTGTGGTGCGGCGATGGTAAGGAAAAACGCCTATGCCGGAGGGAAGAAATACCAGTATTATGTGTGTTCCCGCAACAAGGAGACAAAGGAGTGCAGCAACCACCGTATCGCTGTGGACAGACTGGAAGAAACGGTTTTGCAGCTTTTAAGGGTTCAGATCAGCAACATTCTTGACTTGAAGCAGGTCATGGAAAAGGTTTCAACAATCCCTTTTCAGGAACTGGACATTCAGGAACTGGAAAAACGCATTGAACAGAAAGAAGCAGAGATTGGGCGGTGCATGGAACTTAGAAATATGCTCTATGAGGATATGAAGGACGGTATCGTGTCAAAAGAGGACTATATGGAGCTGCATGAGGCATACACGCAGAAACGAAACTCGGCAGAGGATGCGGTGCGGAAGATGAAGCAGGAGATCAAGGATATACTTGCTTCAAATACGGATAAATACAAATGGCTTGACTATTTCGCAGAGCATCAGGACATCGACAGACTGACAAGGAATGTGGCGGTGGAACTGATTGACAGGGTAAAGGTCATCGACAGGGGCAGCATAGAGGTTATTTTCAGTTTCGGGGACTGTTACAAGGAAATTATCGACAACCTGCAAAAAGCGGGCTGTGAGGCTGTCTGTGACGATCAGGGCAGGGTACGTTTTGAATGGAAGGAGGCGGTGTAGCATGGCTAGAAAGTCAAAGAAGATTGATTTTGTCAATGTCAATGATTTAGGCGGACAGGCTGCAACAGTTCCGGCTCCGGTAAAAACCGCCTGTTATAAAGCTGCCCTGTATGCAAGGCTTTCCGAAGAAACAGAAGCCAACAGGGAGCGAGCAACGATTGAGACACAGATGGAGCTTTTGCGGAAGTTCGTGGCAGAAAATGACGATATGGTTGTGTGCAAGGAGTACGCTGACATTTCCTATTCCGGCACAAACTTTGAAAGACCGGGCTTTGAGGAAATGATAAGGGATATGCGCAGCGGACTGTTCAACTGCATTGTCGTAAAGGATTTGTCAAGGCTTGGCAGAAACTATGTTGAGACAGGAAACTACATTGAAAGGGTATTCCCATTTTTTGATGTGAGGTTTATAGCAGTTACAGATGGTTATGACTCCAACAAGTCCGGCGAAGAACTGCTCATGCCGCTGAAAAACATGGTGAATGAGATGTATGTGAAAGACCTGTCCGACAAAATGAAGTCGGCATATAAGGCAAAGTGGAGCAATGGGGAATTCTGTTCAGGCAAAGTGCCTTATGGATATTTAAAGGAAGGCAGACACCTGATACCCGATCCTGAAACAAAGGATACTGTTGTGAGGATATACCAGATGTTCCTTGCCGGAAGTTCACTGAAAGAAATCTGTAGAACATTGTCGAAGGAAGTGCTAAATCCTTCTTCTTATAAGAAAATAAAAAGAGGGGGACAGATTGGCAAAGAGGATATGACGGATTGGAGAAGCACTACAGTCAGGCATATTCTTACCAGTGAAGTTTATGCAGGGGATTATGTCCATAATAAGCAGAAACGCTCCAAGCTGGAAATTATCGAAAAGGTGAAACAGCCAGCGGATCAATGGGTGATTATCCGTGATACGCATGAACCGCTTATCAGCAGGGAGGATTTTGACAGAGTACAGGAAATGCTTGATAAGAATGTAAAAAACTTTCACGATACGCATGGCGGGAATGGTTTTAACCATGCACAGTTTAATTTGATCGGGAAAAAGATTGTATGTGCGGACTGCGGAAAAGTTATGGGATTTCGCACAGAGAACAAGAATCATACGGGCAGGACGTACAGATGCAAGACGTATCTTGATACAGCCAAGAATGAATGTACCAGCCACAAAATATCAGCGGATGCAGTCAATAATGCAGTATTCAATGAAATCCGTGAACACATGAGAGTCTGCATTGATACAGAGGAAACGGTAAGGCGGTTGAACGCCAAAACGGAAAACCTGAAAAAATATGACATTTATGGCAAAGAAGCAGACAGGATAAGAAAAGAACTGCAAAAGACAACGGAAGTCAAGGCAGGCATTTTTGAGGATTACAGGGATAAGCTCATTGACGAGGAACAATATGTGCAGATCAGTGAGAAGTATGCTGCAAAAATCAAAGAGCTGTCCGCAAGGCTTGACGAAATGTTAAAGGCTCAGGCGGCATTTGCCAGTGACTTCCATATTGACGAGGACTGGAAAGCAGTGGTTGAAAAGTACCTTAATAAACGCAAGCTCACAAAGGAAATGGTAGAAGCATTTGTAGATAAGGTTATGGTACACGATAATTTAAGGGTAGAGGTACACTTGATATATGAGGATGTACTGAATGACCTGAAAAGCATGAGTGCGGAAAGGGAGGCAGTTTAAATGGATACGGTTATGATTGGTATGTATCTGCGCCTTTCCAATGAGGATACAAACAAAGGGAAGAACGAAGAAAGCAACAGCATTTCGGCACAGAGGGTACTCCTTACAAGGCATATAGAGGAACTGATGCAGGGGCAGTCATACAGTATCACGGAATTTTGTGATGATGGATTTTCCGGTACTAATTTCAACAGACCGGGTGTGCAGGCATTGATTGAAGCTGCAAAAAGCGGAAACATTAATATGGTCATTGTCAAGGACTTCTCCCGTTTTGGTAGGGATTATCTTGAAGTAGGGCGGTATCTGGAATACATCTTCCCTATTTTGCAGATACGGTTTGTGTCTGTGAATGACAATTATGACAGCAGCGACAGATTAGGTGCGACAGGCGGTATGAGCGTTGCATTGAAGAACCTTGTCTATGGAATGTACAGTGCGGACTTGTCAAAGAAAGTCCGCTCAGCAAGGGATATAAGGGCAAGAAACGGAGAGTTTATCGGGCAGTATGCACCCTATGGGTACAGGAAGAACCCGGAAGATAAGCATGAATTGCTGATTGATGAAAACGCCGCATGGGTAGTCCGAAAAATTTTTCAAATGGCGGCTGACGGAATAAACCATTCTGAAATCGCAAGGCAGCTCAACGAGGCAGAAATACCGACAAGGTATCTGTACCACAAGCTAAAGGGAGACAATTTTCCTGATAAACAGCCGCATGTAAAGATAAAGAAGTGGGATAACACTGCGGTAAAAGACATTATTACAAATGAAGTGTATCTTGGCACAATGTTTTGGAACAAGGCAAAATGCGGAATGGACACCAACAAGAAGCGGATAGAGCAGCCGAGGGAAACATGGATTGTTGTGGAAAACCAGCATGAAGCCCTTGTATCCAAAGAACTTTTTGACAAGGCAAATGCGAATATTGTTGGTCTTGATATGAGCGGTAGAGCGGTAGGGAAGAAAAATCTTTTCTTTATCTGTGGGTACTGTGGAAAAACCCTGAAACACAGGAGCAGGACAAACGATAAATATTATTGCAGAACTGGCACACAGCAGTTAGAGAATGACTGCCAGAGGGTAAACATCAGGATAAAAGAGCTTGAAGATGCTGTTTTATGTCAGGTAAGGGGAATGGCGGCTATGCTGATAGAAACAAGGAATATCCGTAAAAAGGCTCAAACAAATGACCGGAAAACGGCTTTAGAGACAATGGTTGCTGACAGCACAAGGGAAATGGCACGATGGAAGGACACAAAGGTTCGCCTGTATGAACAGTATAAAGCCGGATCAATCGCCAGAGAGGATTATGTTGCCCGGATTGAAAAAGGCAAGGAAAGAATGGAAGAACTGGAACAGATCAAGAGCGAAGCACAAGCAGAACTGAACGGTATGCGGACAGTATCAGAGCCGGAAAAAATACCAGACGAAGAACTGGCAGAACTTTCCGTTCTGGAGTCCTTTGATAAGGAAAGGCTGAAAGCGTTGATTGACAGGGTTATTGTCTATGGGGAGGATGCCATAGAGATTGTGTGGAAAGTGGGCAATCCATTTGAGACTGAAATTACCGCATGAATACCTGTTCCGCTTTACAGAGATTAATGGTATAATATGAGCCATAGGCAGGCATTGTCTGTGGCTCGCTAAAAAATGAAATTTTTTTTATTCCTTACTTGACACAAGCAGATTTCTATTTATTCCACAATGTCTGTGAAATGAATATAGACGCTTATCTTGATCCAAAGTATGGTATCTTTGATTATCTTGTGAAACAGAAGAAAAACGGGCGGATACGCCACCTTGGTTTTTCGGCGCATGGAAGCTGTTCTGTTATGAAACGCTTTTTAGATGCTTATGGAGAGCAGATGGAATTTGGACAGATTCAGTTAAACTGGCTGGATTGGACGTTTCAGGACGCCAGGGGAAAGGCAGCGCTTTTAAAAGAATATCATCTGCCAGTATGGGTAATGGAGCCTCTTCGCGGAGGTAAGCTTGCTTCACTTCCGGAAGAATCTGCAAAGGTACTTACCTCCTTAAGGCCGGATGAGGACGTTCCAGCGTGGGCATTTCGTTTTTTGCAGAGCATTGATGATGTTACCATGATTCTTTCGGGAATGTCTGATTTTGAACAAATGCAGAAAAACGTGAAAACCTTTGAAACGGAAAAAACGCTTAGTGGGGAGGAAATGGATGCGTTACTTGGAATTGCAGATGCAATGCTGAAAAAAAGCGTTCTGCCATGTACCGGATGCAGGTACTGCACCAGCCACTGCCCTAAGGGATTGGATATTCCTGCACTTTTGGAACTTTACAATGAGCACAGCTTTACCGAGGGCGGATTTATAGCGCCTATGGCCTTGATGGCGGTGCCGGAGGAGAAGAAACCTTCCGCCTGCGTTGGCTGCAGGAGCTGCGAGGCGGTATGCCCCCAGCAGATTAAAATTTCGGAAGCAATGGCAGACTTTAATAAAAGACTAAATGGTTAGGAAAAATGCCGCAATTCATCAATAACCAGCGATAATGACAGTTGGAGTATTGATGGATTGCGGCCTTCTATTTGTAAATGTAGAAAAAATTGTATAGAAATTCAACACAATTTAATTTTGTTATATATATAAGTGGTCTATGTAGTGTTTTCTTATTTGGAAAATACTAAATCTGGTATTGTGCATTTTTTATTTCAATATTCTGAATTCAAATATTCTTTGTGACAAATTACAGTTCGCATGCTATACTCAGTTTGAAGATTAAAATCCCTATAAAAACAAGGAGAATTGTTGTGAGTGATAAAAGTTTATTTTATAAAAGTTTTGAGGCAGGAACAGAAATAGATGTTTTTTTTGAAAAACTGCAGGAATATGCAGAGGCAAGTCCAAGTGGAAATCCGGTATATATACTGAATAATCCGCTTGGTGATAAAAAATATTCCTATTCTTACGAGAAAGCAGTAGTGATTCTTGTTCCAAAGCATAAACTGTTATTTCTTCATTATGGAAATAATGCTGATGCTTTTGAGGATTTTATAGAAGATTTCCTGGAAGATACCAGCCATTTATCGGATAAATATAATTATACCCAGATTTTAGGCAGAGCACGAAAATGGAGAAATGATTTTGTTGAGCAGATGGAATACATGGATATTAAGGATTTAAGCGTTGATGAAGTATTGGATAAAATTAAGCTGCCAACAAAGGAAAATGAAAGAAAAGGAGAATTTCTGATTTCTCTTTTAACAGGAAGCATCAATAATATTGATAAAACAGGTTTAGATTATCCGGAAACTATTTTAGAGAAAATAAAAAGAAAAATTGTTCTTTTTGACGGAGATCAGACAAGGTTTATTTATAATGAGCCAAAGGAAAAAAGAATCATAATACAAGGGCTTGCAGGTACTGGAAAGACAGAATTGCTATTGCATAAGATCAAGGAAATTTATACGAAGAATGATAAGGTAAAGATTGCTTTTACATGTCACAATAAAATACTTGCTGAAAATCTCAGGGTAAGGATACCGGAGTTCTTTACTTTTATGAAGGTTCAGGAGCAGATAAAGTGGGAAGAAAAATTATGGGTAATGAGCAGTTGGGGCTCAAAAGGCAATAGTAATTCCGGAGTTTACAGCTATATTTGCAATTTTTATGGAATTCCATTTGAAAGATTTTCCTATGATACTACATTTGATGCTGTTTGTCGAAGGGCTTTAGAAAATTTGCGGGAGTTGGGCCAGTTAGAATATTGCTTTGATTATATATTGATTGACGAGAGTCAGGATTTTTCAGAGAGTTTTTTTGATTTGTGCAGTAAAGTTACAAGAAAATGTGTATATATTGCGGGAGATATTTTTCAGAATGTATTTGAAAGTGAGGATGTCAGCAAAGTAGAGCCGCAGTTTTTACTGAATAAATGTTATCGAACAGATCCTAAAACGCTGATGTGTGCACATGCAATAGGTATGGGGCTGTTTGAAAAAAATGGAAAATTAAGATGGCTTACTGACACTGCATGGAGTGACTGCGGATATGATATCAGAAAGTATCAGGGCTATTATGACCTCTATAGAAAGCCACTTAGAAGATTTGAAGACCTGGGAAATGTGAACATTAGCAGCCTGGAGGTGATTCCATCTGGCAGGCGGGATTATTTTAGTAAGATCATGGAAATTATTCAGAAAATACGTGAAGAAAATCCTAAAGTAGAAGCCGAGGACATTGGAATTATGTTTTTGGAAAATTTGAATATGAATTATTCTCTAGCGAATCGGCTTCAGGCGGCAATTAATGAGAAATTTAACTGGGATGTAAACATTGGTTATGAAACAAAAGAAAAAAAGAAAGGGGCTTTATTTATAAGCAACAGAAATAATGTAAAAGGATTGGAATTCCCATTTGTTATTTGCTTTATGCAAAATAGTTTAACAGGGAACCTTCAGACGAGAAATTCCATTTATATGATGCTTACAAGATCATTTATTACCTCATACTTTATTTTACCTGATGAATCTCAAAATATTGATGAAATTATTTATGGGGTTAATGAGGTGAACAAAAATGGATTTCTTCATGTTCTTGAACCGGATGAGGAGGAAAAAGCCCGCTTGAAAAATGCAATTATTAATAGAACAAGTGTGTATAAGTCACAGAGGGAAATTGTAGAAGAAATTCTGGATGAATTGAATATTAACAAAGGACAAAGAGAAAAGTTTCATAAGTTAGTGGGAATTATGTGTAAAGATGAAGTGGACAGAGATAAAATACACGAAATCATAGTAACAAACTATAATATGATGGGTTGAGGATAATGTTATGAAAGGTGCAATTGAAGTACCCGTTGGGAGATTTTATTGTAATAAAATCTCTCAGCCGATCAGAGAAAAGAAAGACTGCATTTTATTACTGTTAGATACACTTGAGATATTAGTTGCTGCTATGCCTTTAAATGGAGATGAGAAGGCGAAAATTGTTATAAGAAACAGTAAAATGAGCAGGGCATTTTATTTTATGCAAGATAAATATTATTCGATTCTTTTTCCATTTTCTTTGGAAGAAAGAGAAGAAAACGATTCATATGCAATATATGATCCTGTTTTAGATATGGAAGTGAATAACAGGGAAATATCATTGATGAGAACTATTCTTGATAGAATAGATTTTATCAATTCAACAGTAGAAACTATGCTTGAAAGCATTTATTATGATATGGAAGGTGAAGAATATGCAGGCATCGAAATAGAAAGATGTTGGGGGCTTCTTATGAGAATGTTTTCTCTTGAACTGGGATATATTCGTTATGATTATGATCCGAAACATGTAAATGGTGATTTTCATCCGCCACATCATTTAGATATTAACTATTCCGCAAAATGTACATATAAACTGGGACTGAAAGAAAAAATCTCAATCAATGACTTTACAGATTTGCTGGATATACAGACGAAGTGTAAATATCTTGCCTGAAAAGGATAAAAATAGGCGTGGAGGCAGTACTGTGAAAAAGATTGTGGTTGTTTTTATGATAATTATGTTGGTCAATTTATGCGGCTGTTCAGAAGACAGTGAAAATGAGGAGCAAAACAATGTTAATGAAACATCTGAACAGGAGGTAGAAGAAAGTTATTTTGACGAATACAGCGGCTGGCCTTTAGATGGAAAAACAAATGAGCAGGTTATGTCAGAAGGTGTAGCAGAAGACAGCACTGGTAATGTGCGGGTTTATGATCCGTCATGGACGGAGGAGGAAATCATGGATGCAATCAATGAGCGGAGCCAGTATTATAAGGCAAGCGTCTATTATTCAGAAATAATTGACTATTGGGAAAATATCAGAGAAGTCAGGGACATTTCAAACCTGATGGAACCTTTGTTTGAAACTGACAGAAAGTATTACACAAAGGAAGAATTTGAACGCGAGCCCATGCTGGTAATTCATCTGGCAAAAAATGAAATCTATGCAAGACATGGCTACATATTTAAAAATACAGATCTGTATAATTATTTTATGGGATGTATCTGGTACAATCCCACCTGCAGCAGTAAAGATTTTAATGACAGCGTATTTAATGAATATGAAAAGGCAAACCTTGAAATTCTGACAGAACTGGACACGTATTAGTTTTTTCAAAAATTATAAAGATAGATTGACTCCCTAACAGTTGTTAGATATAATAGTGCCTAACAACTGTTAGGGGGATGTTAAGTGATGAATGAAACGAAACAAAAAATATTAGATGTATCATTAGACTTGTTTTCTCAAAAAGGATTTTCTGCGGTTTCTATCAGAGATATTTGTAAAAGTGTAGGAATTAAGGAAAGCTCCGTCTATTATCATTTCAAAAATAAGCAGTCCATTTTCAACGAGCTTCTCCAGCGTTTTGAAACAACAGCAACAGATTTAATGTGCCAGTTAGAACAGGGGTTAAATGCTTTGCCGGATGCTTCCGGGGAGAATTTATATGGAAAGACCTGTGGCTGTTTTTTTGAAAACTATTTGATGGATGAATACTGTAATAAGATGCTGCGGCTGCTTTCCATTGAACATTTGCACAATGATGAAATGAGAAAAATATATGATTACTGGTTATTTGATAAACCTCTGAATTTTCAGGGAAAAGTGTTTTCTGTGTTATCAATGTCAGGAATGATTCAAACAGAAGACAGCAGTTATTTAGCGGTGAAATTTTATGCGCCGATTTTTCTTTTTATGCAGCGCTGGCTTTTTTCCGGGGCATTGACAGAGGAATGCAAACAAGTCTTTCGGGAAAATGCATATAAACATGTAAATCATTTTTTTAGTGAAATGGGGGTTAAGTAATATGGCAAATATATTGATTGTAGGTGTAAATCAGGGAATTGGTTATTATCTTGTAGAAAGATTGTTAGAATTGGGAAATAATGTAACGGTATTAGATATTCAGACAGATGCTGTTGAAGCATTAGAAGAAAAATATAAAAATACAGTTCTGCCGGTCATTGCAGATGCGCGGGAACTTTCAGGCATTACAAATGGAGTCCGGCAGGCAGTTGAGCGTTTTGGAGATATTGATATTGCCATACACAACGCCTGCTTGTGTACCTTTGAAAGCGAAGAGGCTACCGGTTATGAAGTATACCAAAAGGTAATGGATGTGAATTATTTTGGAGCGTTGCGACTGGCCAAAACGGTTCTTCCCTATATGCGAAAAGCAAAAAAGGGGCGTATTATATTTACAAGTTCAGGCGTGGGAGTTACCGGCTTTGCAAGCATTTCTCCATATGCTGCTTCTAAAGGGGCAATAGAATCATTGGCTAAGTGCCTGAAAATAGAAAATGAAGAATATGGGATTTCCTTTCACTTATTTCATCCACCATTAACAAATACAAAATCAGCGTCGGGAATCTCTGTTCCAAAAGAATTTAAAGCAGATGCTAAAAAAGTTGGTTATGGATTAGCCGACTGCATTTGGTCAAAAAAGTTTGTGATTTGTCACTGCGCAGCGCAGGCAGTGCAAATAAAATTTTCCTATCGACATCCTCTTTACATAGGAAAAATGATGACCAGAGCAGCACAAAGAAGTATACGTACGTCTTAGCCTTATATTTTTTGGCAGTGGGGTGATAAGAGAACTGTTTCTTATAATTTGTAAGAAAATTGTAAGAAATGTCCTGAGAACTTTGTAAAAAACTAATGATAAGCTTTTATCAGCTCAAGGAGAAAGCTTCTGGCAGAAGATTTGCCTGACCAGATTATAAAAAATGACAGAAAGGAAGACAAAAAAGAGAATGGGTGAATGTGTACTGGTAGTGGATGATGACAGGGAGATTGTAAAGGCCATCAGTATTTTGCTGAAAGGAGAGGGCTATGAGGTGCTAAAGGCCTATGACGGGCTGCAGGCACTGGACATTCTTTCCACCCATTCGGTGAAGCTGGTGCTTATTGATGTGATGATGCCAAAGCTGGACGGGCTTTCTGCACTGATGCGCATCAGGGAAAAACAAAATATTCCCATTATTGTTTTAAGTGCAAAAAGCGAGGACAGTGATAAGGTGTTAGGCCTGTCTATGGGCGCGGATGATTATGTGGCCAAGCCCTATAATCCGCAGGAACTGGCAGCCCGGGTAAAGAGCCATCTGCGCAGATATACCAGCCTGGGAGACATTCATACCAGAAGGGGAGAGGACGAAATTGTAAATGGCCGCTTATCTTTTAAGACTGATGAAAGGGTGCTTTATGCAGATGGAGAAGCAATAAGACTTACCGCTACAGAAACAAAGATTGTGGAGCTGTTTATGCGGAACCTTGGCAGAGTATTTCCGGCGGAGGAAATTTACCGGCGTGTGTGGGAGGAAGAAGCCTTTGCATCAGAAAAAACTGTCATGGTTCATATCAGGCGTATTCGTGAAAAGCTGGAGCTGAATCCAAAAGAGCCAGAATATATAAAGGTGGTGTGGGGCATTGGATACAAAATGGAAAAGCAGGAAAAATGCAATTAGTACTTTATTTTTTGTTTTAGGCGCAAGTCTGCTGCTGGGAGGCATGGCGGGGATTATGAAGTATAAACCGGGCAGCGTGCGCCTTTGGCAGGTGAATGAACTGTTTTCAGGAGACTACCAGAATAATTACAGATTTCAGGATTATATCACAGGACGGTTCTGGAACTTTCTGACTATGGCAGCAGGAGGCAGTTTAAAAGAGTCATGGGGTTATGGCATGGACGGTTATTGGGGCGGCGATTATTACGGAGGCTGGGGCGATGCACCTGATACATGGGACTATGACTGGGAAGCCTGGCAGGAC
>VSNT01000012.1 GCA_009774465.1 Lachnospiraceae bacterium | reverse complement strand
GAAAAAGAAGGAGAAAAAGAAGGAGAAAGATATGTTTGAAAGAGTTGTGGAAATCATTAAAGAACAGTTGAATATGGAAAATGCGGAAATTAAGATGGAAACCTCATTTAAGGATGATCTTGATGTGGATTCGCTGGATTTGTTTGAGCTTGTGATGGCATTAGAGGAAGAATATGATGTGGAAATTCCTTCTGAGGAACTTGAAAGGCTTACCACGGTAGGCGAAGTGGTGGAGTATTTAAAAGATAAAGGAGCAGAAGGCTGAATAATGAAGACCAGAATAACTGAACTTTTGGGAATTGAGTATCCCATCATACAGGGTGGTATGGCATGGGTGGCGGAACATCATCTTGCGGCTGCAGTTTCTAAAGCAGGCGGCCTTGGTATTATCGGGGCAGCCAGTGCACCGGCCGAGGTGGTAAGGGAAGAAATCAGGAAGGCAAAAAAAATGACGGATAAGCCCATAGGCGTCAATATAATGCTGATGAATCCCAATGCACCGGAGGTTGCAAGGGTGGTTTTGGAAGAAGGCGTCAAGGTGGTAACCACCGGTGCCGGAAACCCGGCAAAATTTATAAGGGATTTTAAGGAAGCAGGTGTAAAAGTCATACCTGTGGTTGCCAGTGTGGCTATGGCAAAAATGATGGAAAGATGCGGCGTGGATGCAGTGGTGGCGGAAGGATGCGAGTCGGGAGGGCATATCGGTTCTTCAACTACCATGTGTCTGGTTCCACAGGTGGCGGATGCAGTACAGATTCCGGTAATTGCGGCAGGCGGCATAGGGGATGGCAGAGGCTTTGCCGCAGCTTTTATGCTGGGGGCGGAAGCAGTGCAGATGGGAACCAGATTTGTAGTGGCGGAAGAATCTATTGTACATAAGAATTATAAAGAAAAGATTATAAAAGCAAAGGATATTGATTCGGAGGTGACCGGGAGAAGTACAGGTCATCCGGTCCGTCAGATACGGAATCAGATGAGCAGAAAATATCTTCGCCTGGAAAAGGAAGGGGCTGGGCTTGATGAGTTAGAGCACTTAACCCTTGGCTCCCTGCGCAGGGCTGTAATGGACGGGGATGTGGTAAACGGAACCCTGATGGCAGGACAGATTGCAGGGATGGTAAAAAGAGAACAGACCTGCAGGGAAATGATTCAGGAAATTATGCAGGAAGCGGAGTCTCTTTTAGGGAAAAAGGGATAGAGAAAGGTGAAATATATGGGTAAGACAGCATTTATGTTCCCGGGACAGGGAGCACAGTACATAGGAATGGGAAAGGATTTTTATGAAAAAGAGAAAACTGCCGGAGAAATTTTTGATATGGCAGGCAGCATAACAGGGCTGGACCTTCCGGCTATCTGCTTTACGGAAAATGATAAACTTTCCATTACAGAATATACACAGATTGCCATGCTGACGGTGGAAGTGGCAATTTTAAAGGTACTGGAAGAAAAAGGGATTCATCCGGATGTGGCAGCAGGCTTAAGTCTGGGAGAATATGGAGCAATTGTGGCATGCGGCGCCATGCGGGCGCAGGAAGCCTTTGCAATTGTCAGAAGAAGAGGCATTTACATGCAGGAAGCGGTGCCGAAAGGCGGTGCAATGGCAGCGGTAATGGGGCTTCCCGGTGAAGTGATAGAAGAAGTATGCAAAAGCATGCCGGGAATTGTTTCCATTGCAAACTACAACTGTCCGGGGCAGATTGTGATTACCGGAGAAGCAGATGCTGTAAAAGAAGCAGGAGAAACCTTAAAGGAAAAAGGGGCAAAGCGTGTGATTCCTTTGAACGTCAGCGGCCCTTTTCACTCACCCATGCTGACGGGAGCAGGAGAAAGGCTTAAGAAAGATCTGGAAAAGGTGCAGATCAATGAATTTGCTATTCCATACATAGCAAATTTGACAGCAGATTATGTGACTAAGCCGGGGCCTGTGAGAGAACTGCTGGAAAAACAGGTTTCCTCTCCGGTCAAGTGGCAGCAGTCGGTGGAGAAAATGCTGGCAGATGGAGTTGACACCTTTGTGGAAATCGGCCCGGGAAGGACGCTTGGCAGCTTTGTAAAAAAGATAAATAAAGAAGTTCAGGTTCTTAATGTTGACAAATATGAAGATCTTGCAAAATGTCTGGAGGTACTTGCAAATGCTTGAGGGAAAAGTTGCGTTGGTAACCGGTGCAGGAAGAGGGATTGGAAGGGAAATTGCAATTAGCCTTGCAAAAGAAGGCGCTTTCGTGGTGGTCAATTACAATGGCTCGAAGGAAAAGGCCGAAGAGACTGTGGAAGAAATTAAAAAATCAGGGAAAGATGCGGTTTCCTATGGATGTAATGTGGCGGATTTTGCTGCCTGCGGGGAAATGATAGGCGAGTTGATAAAAAAGTATGGGCGTATTGATATTCTGGTAAATAATGCAGGCATCACGAAAGACAATCTGTTGATGAAAATGAGTGAGCAGGATTTTGACAGGGTAATTGATGTGAATCTTAAGGGAAGCTTTAATACCATACGCCATTTGTCAAGACAACTGCTAAAGCAAAGAAGCGGAAAGGTGATTAATATTTCTTCTGTTGCGGGTGTAATGGGAAATCCCGGGCAGGCAAATTACTGCGCTTCCAAGGCAGGCATTATTGGACTTACCAAAAGTGCGGCAAGAGAATTGGGAAGCAGAGGAATTACGGTCAATGCAGTGGCCCCCGGATTGATTGAAACTGAAATGACAAAAGATCTTTCAGAAGCGGTAAAGGAAAGTTTAAAGGAGCAGACTCTTTTAAAGAGAGCGGGAACCGCAGGGGAAGTGGCTAAGGTAGTTGTTTTTTTAGCATCAGAGGCAGCAGATTATATTACCGGTCAGGTAATCTCCGTTGACGGGGGAATGGCAGTATAGCAGAATTTGGAGGAAAGTGAAATAAAAAATGAGCAGACGTGTAGTAGTAACCGGAATGGGAGCAATTACTCCCACAGGACTTAATGTAAAGGATTTTTTCCAGCAGGTAAAGGAAGGCAGGCACGGATTTGGACCGATTACAAAATTTGACAGTACCGGATATAAGTGCCATGTTGCCGCTGAAGTAAAGGGCTTTGAGGCCAGAGAATATATGGATTTTAAAGCAGCAAAGCGTATGGAGCTTTTCAGCCAGTATGGGGTGGCGGCTGCCAGAGAAGCATTTTTGGATGCGGGTATTGATATGGAAAAGGAAGATCCCTATCGGGTAGGCTGTGCGGTGGGATCAGGGATTGGAAGCCTTCAGGCAATGGAAAGAGAATATGACAGACTGATAAGCAGAGGGGCATCTAAAATCAGTCCTCTTATGGTACCTTTAATGATTTCCAATATGGCGGCAGGAAATGTGTCAATTCAGTTTGGACTGAAAGGAAAAAGCATTAATGTGGTTACAGCCTGTGCCACAGGAACCCATTCCATTGGGGAAGCATTCCGCAGTATTTCCTATGGAGAGGCAGATGTGATGGCGGCAGGGGGAGCGGAAGGCGCTATTACCCCTTTGGGTGTGGCAGGGTTTTGCGCGCTGACCGCACTTACAAGTGTGGATGATCCGGACAAATGTTCTCTTCCTTTTGACAAAAACAGGAGCGGCTTTGTAATGGGAGAAGGAGCAGGTGTTGTTATTTTGGAAGAACTGGAACATGCCAGAAAGAGAGGAGCTCACATTTACGCAGAAGTGCTTGGCTATGGCTGTACCAGTGATGCCTACCATATTACTTCTCCGGCAGAAGATGGTATGGGGGCGGCAAGGGCAATGCTGGCCGCCATAGCAGATGGTGGCATTTCGCCGGAGGATATTACTTATATCAATGCACATGGAACTGCCACCCATCACAATGATCTTTTTGAGACAAGGGCAATTAAGGCAGCCTTTGGGGAACATGCCCGTAAGATACATATTAATTCTACCAAATCCATGATTGGCCATCTTTTGGGAGCGGCAGGGGCAGTGGAATTTATTACCTGTGTAAAGGAAATGGAAAACAGTTTTATTCATAAAACAGTAGGGTATGAGACGCCGGATGAGGAGATGGATCTGGATTACTGTAAGGAGGCGTATGAGGAGGAAATTCCCTATGCACTGAGCAATTCTCTGGGATTTGGCGGGCATAATGCAAGCATTTTGATTGGAAAATATGGAGGTTAAAATGTCATTATTATCAGCGAAGGAAATTATGGAAATCATACCACACAGGCAGCCCTTTATGCTGCTGGATACCGTGGAGGAGCTGACGCCGGGGGTTAAGGCAGTGGCGAAGAAATGTGTGTCCTGTAACGAACCCTTTTTTCAGGGGCATTTTCCAAAAGAGCCGGTGATGCCCGGTGTGCTTATTATAGAAGCGCTTGCCCAGACCGGGGCGGTGGCGATTTTAAGTCTGGAAGAAAATAAAGGAAAGACAGCTTACTTTGCGGCCATAAACGGGGCAAAGTTTAAGAAAAAGGTGGTTCCCGGGGATGTTTTATTTCTGGAAACAGAAATAATTAAAACCAAAGGCGCCATCGGCATAGGCAGAGCAACTGCAAGGGTAGAAGGAAAAACAGTAGTGCAGGCGGAGCTGACTTTTGCACTTTCATAAAAGAAGAACTTTTGGAGGCAGGAGATGTCAAAATTATTTTATAAAGACAAATTCATACTTATAAAAGGAATTGGTAAAAAAGAAAAAACATCAGATGAAAAAAAGGTTGTATGCCCATCCTGCGGCAGGGAATTAAACAAAAGGGATGTAGTTGTCAATCACTATATTTGTACAGCCTGCGGAAGTTATTTTCGTGTTAATACAAAAAACAGAATCCATATGGTGTGTGACAAAGGCACATTTACGCCCTGGTTTGAGGATGTGGAAAGCACGAATCCATTAAATTTTCCGGAATATGAGAAAAAACTTTCAGATATAAAAGAAAAGACTGGCCTTCATGAAAGCATCAGCGTGGGGGTGGGAGAAATCTGTGGAGAAAAGGTCTGCCTTGGTATTTGTGATGCCAGATTCCTTATGGGAAGCATGGGGCATGGGGTAGGAGAAAAAATTGCTCTTGCAGTTGAGAGGGCAACCAAAGAAAAACTTCCGGTGATATTCTTTTGCTGTTCCGGAGGTGCAAGAATGCAGGAGGGAATCATTTCTCTGATGCAGATGGCAAAAACTGCGGCGGCCCTTAAGAAACATTCTGATGCAGGGCTTTTGTATGTAAGTGTGCTGACGGATCCCACCACCGGAGGGGTGATGGCCAGCTTTGCCATGCTGGGAGATATTATATTGGCGGAACCCGAGGCGCTGATTGGATTTGCAGGGGCAAGGGTAATCGAGCAGACCATTGGGCAAAAGCTTCCAAAAGGTTTTCAGCGGGCAGAATTTCAGATGGAACATGGTTTTGTGGACAAAGTGGTGGAAAGAGATGAATTAAAACAGGTTTTATTTCAGATTTTGCGTTCCCACAGAATTTCCATGGAAAATGAAACCTATAGCGGATTTACCGAGGAGATTAAAAAGTTTGTGCCCACGGAGGTAAGTAAAGAAAAGCAGGCAAAAGCGCCTGTAAAAACAGCCTGGGAGAAGGTAAAGGAAGCAAGAAGCATAAACAGACCTTCCGCCCTGACTTATATCAATCTTATTTTTGACCATTTTATGGAGTTTCATGGAGACAGAAGCAGCGGCGACGATAAAGCAGTTGTGGGAGGCATTGCATGGCTGTATGGCCAGCCTGTTACGACAATCGGTATTCAGAAGGGAAACAGTGTGGGCGAATGTGCCATGAGAAATTATGGAATGGCGTCGCCGGAAGGCTACCGTAAGGCCCTGCGTCTTATGAAGCAGGCGGAAAAATTTCACCGCCCTGTAATCTGCTTTATTAATACCTCCGGCGCATATCCGGGAATGGAAGCGGAAGAAAAGGGGCAGGGGGAAGCTATTGCCAGAAATCTTTTTGAAATGTCTGCACTGAAAGTACCTGTTCTTTCTATTGTGATTGGAGAAGGAGGAAGCGGCGGCGCTTTGGGGCTTGCAGTGGGCAATGAAGTGTGGATGCTGGAGAACTCTACTTACGCAATCCTCTCTCCGGAGGGCTTTGCTTCCATTTTGTGGAAGGATGGAAAGCGAAGCAGGGAAGCGGCGGAAGTAATGAGAATTACAGCGGAGGATTTGAAGCGTCTTTCAGTGATCGAAACCATTATTCCTGAATATGGAAGTGCAGATGCATCTACAGTGAAAGACATTGTTGGGTTTATGAAAGAACGAATGGTTTTGTTCTTAAAAAAGTTTGATAACATGGATGGAGACACAATTGCCGGGGACAGATATAGACGTTTCAGAAAGTATTAGGTAAAATAGTTTCAGCAGAAAGAAAATAAGGAGGAATTGCCATGCCGGCAAGGATAATTGGAACGGGAAGCGCGCTTCCTGAAAAGGTGGTTGCAAACCAGGAGCTGGAAATGCTGGTGGATACCACGGATGAATGGATAAAAAGCCGCACCGGTATAGAAAAAAGGCATATTGCAGTTACGGAAACTACCACTTCCATGTCTGTGGAAGCTGCCAGACGTGCCATGAAAGATGCAGGGGTAGGAGCGGAGGAGATTGATTTGATTATTGTGGGAACCGTTTCGGGAGATTTATGCTTCCCTTCCACAGCCTGCCAGATACAAAGCGCTATTCAGGCATCAAATGCAACCGCTTTTGATATCAATGCCGCATGTGCTGGATTCTTATTTGGTTTGTCGATTGCAGAGGCTTATATAAAATCTGGTATAATTACCACTGCTTTGGTAGTGGGGGCTGAAACGTTATCCAAAATGATGGACTGGAAGGATAGAAGTACCTGTGTCTTATTTGGCGACGGTGCAGGCGCAGCAGTGGTAAAAGGCAGTGATGCCGGCATTATGAGCATGGTACAGGGCTCAGACGGCGCAAGAGGCGGCGCCCTTACCTGTCATAACAGAGCGGTAAACAATCCTTATGTAAATAATGGTTTTGAAACAGATTATACAAAAATGAATGGACAGGAAGTTTATAAGTTTGCTGTTAAAACAGTGCCTGCAGCTATTACGAAGGCAATGGATAAGGCAGGAATATCTGCTGATCAGGTGAAATATTTTCTGCTTCATCAGGCAAATATCCGTATCATTGAAGCTGTGGCAAAAAAAATAGGCCAGTCCATTGAAAAATTTCCCACAAACCTTCAGGAATGTGGTAATATTTCAGCAGGAAGTGTTCCCATTTTGCTGGATTTTGTAAATAAGGAAGGAAAGCTTGAGCGGGGAGATATTATTGTTCTGGCAGGATTCGGAGCAGGACTTACCTGGGGAGCGGCAGTTCTTTCATGGTAAGAGCAAACGCTTCGGAATGGAGATTAAAATGGAGCTTGATAAGGTATTAAATACATTGCTGGTCAAATTGTTCAGGGACATTATGCATATTGAGGAAGAAGCGCTGATTACAGGCGAGTTTGAAGATATTACTATCAATGATATGCATGTAATTGAAGCAATTGGAAGAGGAGAACCCAGGCCAAGTTCTGTGATTGCCAAAAAGCTGTCCGTCACAATGGGGACTTTGACGAAATCAATTGACAGGCTCACCAGAAATCAATATGTATTACGGGAGCGGAGTGATGAGGATAAAAGGCTGGTACTGCTTTCCCTGACGGAAAAGGGAATCAGAGCCGATGAGCATCATCAGAAATTTCATGAAGAAATGGTGAAAGCGGCAATGGCACAGTTTGATGAACAGGAAACCAGAATTCTCCTTGAATCATTAGGAGGATTGGCGGATTACTTTTCCGAACACAGGAAAAATGTAACTTCCGATGGCAAAGACAATCAGAGCGAATAGCCTGAATGAAGGAGGAATCGTTATGAATAAAAAGAATGAGACAATCAGTTTGTTATGTCCGCCCGAGTGTAATCCCGATTATAAGAAGCTGTCCGAGGTGACGGTTCATGATTTGGGGCTGCCTGTTATCTGTGAACAGATAACAGATAAAAAGGCAGAGCAGACGCTGTTTTTGTCAATTCTTTCTAAAATGACGGATGATCCTGAAGTAACCCGGTACCGGAGCGATGTTTTTTCGGACATTTGTAATAATCACCTTATGCGGGATGAAATGTTGAAAATTCTGGATAAGATTAATTTTTTACGGGATTATGGAAGTATAAATAAGAAATATGAAGAATCTGCAAGTGTGTGGGATCTGATGCATCGGCTGGATGAACTGAAAGATTATATTCATTGTGTGGAGGCCATTTATAAAAGCCTGTCCGATGCGGATATTCACTCGGAGGGGCTGCTTAACTTAAAGGAATATGTAAGTGCGCTTTATCAGGATAATGGATTTAGCGAACTGCAGAAGGATATTAAGGCTCTAAAAGCGACCACTTCGGATTTAAAGAGTGTTACGGTGGGAATCAATTTAAATGAGCGTTTTGAAGCGGCTGGAATTGGGTTGATTTCCATTAATAATAAATACTTTACAAGGTCAAATATCATTGGAAATTTCTGTGAAAAAATTGCAATGAAGGATCATATTCAGTCCGGTACGGAATGGGAGGAGGATTATAAGTATCATCCCTTTGCAACAAATGGTTCCAAAAAGCAGGATTTCTTTTCCCGAAAGGGTGTTGCCTCTGTTCCTGAAGGCAATATGCTGGAAGATATTCCAAGATATATGAATCGTATTACGGATCAGATGTTGTCCGTTGTTGTGAAAAAGCTGAGAAATATGCTAAACAAATACGTTTCAGTGACCATTACGGACATTACCGATTTAATGCCGGAATTTATTTATTACGTTCGTTTTGCGGAATACATAGAGGCATTAAGCGGGAAGGGAATGCATTTTTGCAAAGGCACGCTGGCACAGGAAGCGGCGAAAGAAAGGAGGATGCGTGCAAGGGGAATTTACAATCTGAAGCTGGCAGCGGTGGCTTTAAAGGAACAGGAAACAATCGTTACCAATGATCTGGATTTTGACGTTCAGCACCTTGTATATATTTTAACAGGTGCAAACAGAGGCGGAAAAACAACCATTACCCAGGCGATAGGCCTTTTGTTTGTGCTTGCCCAGGGAGGAATTTATATTCCGGGAGATTCCTTTTCCTTTCATCCGGTTGACTGTATTTATACCCATTTTCCGGCAGACGAGGACAAAACAATGGACCTTGGACGTTTGGGTGAAGAATGCAGGCGTTTTCGGGAAATTTATTCCTGTTGTACCAAAAGCAGCCTTTTACTGCTTAACGAAACCTTTTCTACCACTTCTTTTGAGGAAGGGTATTTTATCGCAAAGGATTCGGTAAAGGCAATTCTCACCAAAGGCGTACGCACGATCTATAACACTCACATGCATAAACTTGCATATGATATAGAAGAAATAAATCGTTTCGACAGGGAAGAAAAGGCGGCTTCCCTTATTGTAAAATCAGAAGGCGGCAGCCGCTCTTTTAAAGTGGAAGTTGCACCGCCGGAAGGTATGTCTTATGCCAGTGACATTGCAAAGAAATATGGTGTGACCTATGAAATGCTGGTATCAGGAAATAGCACAGGCCTTTCAGAACATAATTAAAATAAAGATGCCACGCGTAGCGTGGCATCCGTTGTTTTTAATGTAAGATAATGAAAGAATTAGTAACGACAGTGATGTCTGCCATGTCCCCGGCGTGAAACCGCAGCACAGGAACCGTCGCAATAGCCATCTTCGTGGTCATATCCACAGTAATAGCAGCCATCATGTGTATGCAGTCCTTCTTCCGTACATCCATCAAAAGTGCAGACTGGACATTCGGTTTGTGATGCAGTCTGGTTGTAATGGCCATGATGTCCGTGTGCCGAAACCGGTAAAACAAAGATACATGATACCAGTGCAGCAGTTGCGATGCCAGCAAGCAGCTTTTTAAAATACATGCAGCTTCCCTCCTTTCAAGTGTATCATATTAAAATCAGTATAGCATGGGAAAAAGCAGGATGCAAGAAGCGGAAGGTTATTGTTTTGAGTAAAATATGTTAATATATTTCCATAAGGCAAATGAAACAGGAAATGCAGATTATACGACAGGCAGGTGAATTTATGTTTGGAAAAAAGAAGACGTTAAAAAAGGAATATGACAGGGAAACCTTGCGTCCGGTATTAAAGTGCAGTATCTGTAATGGAGAGCAGGTAGCCGGATTTAAAAACATACATACTGGTAAATTTGAGGAGATAACGCTTATCCGCAGCAAAAAAGATTTGGAGATCTTTATGGAAATGTACGGAATAGACAGCATGGAAAAAGAATATTAAGGAAGTGTATTTAATCGCTGTTTTCTAAAATAATACAATAAAATGGCACGATTTCAGGTAAGCTTCATATACTGTAAATGAGATCAAATATGAAGAATTCCATTATGTTCTTAAAATTTATCGATAAGACGGAAATTAGAAAGGAGAGTAGCGTGGATAACGAAATGGAAATGGGAATGGGACTTGGAATGGGCGAAATTATGTATGAAGAAATGGATAGAGCAGCAAAAAAGGAAATGGACAGGGTAGGCTGTTCAGCAGTTGGCTATCAGGATGTCAATGTGTGTATTCCTGTGACAATCAAAACTTTTGGGGAAGCAGGTAATGCAAAAACCCAGTGTTTAGGCAAAGCAATTATATCATCCGGCTGTGACAGTTGTTCAGGGAAATCAAATGATGTATGCAAATTTACCATCAGTCAGAAACTGCGGGTTGAAGTACCTGTTATCTTTGGTGCAAGGGCGGAAGTGGGTAAAGCCTCTGTGGATTGTGATTATGCTGTAAACTGTGGCTGCAGCGATATGGGAATGTGATGGAAATGCCGGCAGATTCTTTATCTAATTCCTGCGGATTTGACAATGTAAAACCGATTATGGTGGATTACCCCTACCCTGAAACAAAAGTAAAAGCTCAAAATCTAATGTATGCAAACTTACTCAGCAATGACTACTGCGGAGCCACATCTGAGATGTCGGCAATTACCCAGTATATCAATAATGAAAACCGTTTATCATGCGCCAGATGTCCCATAGCAAAGTCAATTTTGGGAATGGCGATGGCGGAAATGATTCATTTGCAGAAGCTTGGCCAGATGATTTTTTTACTTGGAGGAGATGTAAGCTTTGTGGCGGTTTCCCAAGGCGGAAGACAGAAAATGTGGACGCCCTCCTGTCTGGATATACCGGATAAACTGGAAAATATGCTGCGGGCGGACATAGAAGCCGAGACAGCAGCAATTAATCAATACCGGGCTCATATGAGAATAATAAAGGATGAATGTATTAATGCAGTATTAGACAGAATTATCATGGACGAAGAGTACCATATTATGATATTGCAGGCATTGTTGAATGAAATATAATATGCTTTTGCAGGTTGGTCTGAAAAGTTTGATATGGCAGACAGATGCAATATAAAAAGGCAGCACCTGGTGGAAACTTCCACCAAGTGCTGCTTTTTTGGCAATTGTAAAAGTGAGAATCTCATCATATAATAGAAGCAGTGTTGTTATCAAAAAATTGGAGGCAGATTGTAAATGGAAAAACTTCTTTTTGGAGCCGCTTATTATGAGGAATATATGCCCTGCGAAAGGCTTGATGAGGATATTACTTTGATGAAAAAGGCGGGAATCAATACAGTTCGTATTGCAGAATCCACCTGGAGCACCTGTGAGCCTCAGGAGGGAGTGTTTGATTTTTCCCATGTGGAGAGAGTGCTTTGTAAGATGGAGGAGGCAGGAATCGGGGTAATTGTTGGGACGCCCACTTATGCAATTCCTGCATGGATGGTAAAGTCCCATCCGGATGTATTGGCAACTACCATAAAGGGGCAGGGAATCTATGGCGCGAGACAGATTATGGATATCACCAATCCTGCTTATCTTTACTATGCGGAACGGATTATCAGAGAATTGATGAAACGAGTGGCGGATAAAAAGTGTGTGATCGGCTATCAGCTTGATAATGAAACCAAATATTATGGAACCGCCGGAAAAAACGTGCAGGAGCGGTTTGTGAAGTATCTTCGCAGAAAATTTCATGATGATTTAAATGCCATGAATGCAGAATTTGGACTGGATTACTGGAGCAACCGCATTGATGCATGGGAGGATTTTCCGGATGTGAGAGGAACCATTAACGGAAGTCTGGGAGCGGAATTTGAAAAATTTCAGAGATCTTTGGCAGCAGAATTTTTAAGCTGGCAGGCGGGAATTGTAAATGAGTACCGCAAAGAGCATCAGTTTATCACCCACAATTTGGATTTTGCATGGAAAGGGTATTCCTGGGGAGTGCAGCCGGATATTGACCAGTACAAAACAGCAAAGTGCCTTACCATAGCGGGGGCGGATATTTACCATCCCACTCAGGATGAGCTTACAGGGATTGAAATTGCCTTTGGAGGAGATTTAATACGGTCTTTAAAGCAGGACAATTACCTGATTTTAGAGACGCAGGCGCAGGGGTTTCCGGGCTGGACGCCTTATAAGGGACAGCTTCGCCTGCAGGCCTACAGCCATATTGCTTCCGGGAGTAACAGTGTGATGTATTGGCACTGGCATTCTATTCACAATGCGGTGGAAAGCTATTGGAAGGGACTTTTAAGCCATGATTTTCAGGAAAATGAAACCTACCTGGAAGCATGCAGGATTGGAAAAGAATTTCAGGAAATTGGAAGCCATCTGGTTAACTTGAAAAAACAAAATGAAGTGGCAGTGCTGGTCAGCAATGAGGCATTAACTGCTCTTAAATGGTTTGGCATAGATGCGATGGCATCAGATAACGGACAAGTCAGCTACAATGATGTGGTGCGCTGGATGTACGATACTTTGTATCAAATGAACGTGGAGTGCGATTTTATCTGGCCCGAGTCTGAAAATTTAAGCCAGTATAAAATGATTGTTGTGCCAGCCCTTTATGCGGCAAGTGATGAACTGCTGCACCGGCTGACAGAGTATGTGCAGGAGGGAGGCGTGCTGGCGGCAACCTTTAAAACCGGTTTTGCAAATGAAAACGTGAAGATCAGCCATGAAATTCAGCCCCATATACTGCGTCATTGTTTTGGAATTAAGTACCATCAGTTTACATTCCCGAAAAATGTTATGCTTTCCGGGGAGCTTATAGGCGGCGATGCAGCAGAGAGTGTGAACTGCAAGAATGTTGATGAAAACAGCGCAGATGAAGTTTTAGCCGGTAAAGAAGCAAAGGTATTTATGGAACTTCTGATTCCGGAAGGAGCAGATACGCTTGTATATTATGAGCATTATAACTGGAAAGGCTACAGCGCTGTTACGAAAAACAGTTATGGAAAGGGAAAAGCCTACTATATTGGCTGTATGACGGATGAACAGGTTTTATCTGAAATCCTTGACAGAGCGTTGACAGACGCAGGCATCAATTTCAAAAAGAAGACTAATTTCTCAGAAAAAGAACTTCCGGTTATTATCCGTAAAGGAAGAAATGATTTTGGAAAAATGGTATGGTATTATTTTAATTATTCGGAAAAAGAACGAAAAATCATCCATGAATTTCAGGAGGGCACTAACCTGCTTACCGGAAACAGAGTGGAAGAGGGGGAGAGCATTACTATATCCCCGTGGAATCTTGCCATTATTGAGGAGAATGAGTTATGTTAACCATAGGAAGCCACATGTCCATTGCAGAGGGAATAGCAAAGGCGGCTGAAAATACAGTAAAAATGGGCGCCAACACCATGCAGATTTTCAGCCGCAATCCCCGTGGATCAGGATATAGAAATTATGAGGCCAGGGAAATAGAACGTTTTCAAAATATCCGAAAAGAATATCATTTTGGGCCTGTTCTTGCCCATGCACCTTATACCATGAACTTAGCCAGTGCCAAAGAGCAGACCTATGAATTTGCCTGCATGGTAATTCGGGAGGATATTGCCAGAATGGATGGCCTTGGAATTGAAAATATTGTTTTTCACCCGGGAAGCCATACCGGAATTGGAGCGGATGCGGGAATTCAAAATATTATTGCAGGGCTTGACCAGGCGATAACCGGACAGGAAAGGATCATGGTGCTTTTAGAGACGATGTCCGGAAAAGGAACAGAGATCGGAGTGAGTTTTGAGGAGCTTAAGGCAATCCGTGACGGGGTGAAACATCCTGAAAAAATTGGTATCTGCCTGGATACCTGCCACGTGTTTTCCGCAGGATATGATATTGTAAATGATTTGGATGGTGTGGTAAAGGAATTTGACCGGATATTGGGGCTTGAGCTTTTGAGGGCAATTCATTTAAATGACAGTATGATGCCTTTTGGCGCCCATAAGGACCGCCATGCGCCCATTGGCAGCGGAGAGATTGGAATGGAAGCGCTTCTTAATGTGTTAAGGCACCCTGCCTTTGCAGGAATTCCTGTTTATCTGGAGACGCCCTTTGATGATGAAGGACATAAAAAAGAAATTCTGATGATTAAAAATAAATTAAATGCAGATTGAATATTTGTATTTTAGAAATTAAAACATATGATTTGACTTTAAAAAAGTTCCGGAGATAAAATAACGATTGATATGAAAAAGGATTTGACACAGGGAAATGTAACAAAAACCATGCTGTTCTTTGCAGGGCCTATGATCGTGGGAAATCTCCTCCAACAGTGCTACAACATAGCAGATACCTTAATCGTAGGGCGGTGCCTTGGCCCTGATGCGCTGGCGGCAGTGGGGAGCGCCTATACATTAATGACCTTTTTGACGTCTATTATTATTGGACTTTGTATGGGAAGCGGTGCGGTCTTTTCCGTATACTTTGGAAAAAAAGATATTTTGCAGATGAAAAAGAGGATGGTAGCTGCTTTTTTGTTTATAGCAGCAGTGACAATTTTGGTAAATGTGCTGGTTTTTCTATTCCTTGATGGCATTCTTAGAATTCTCCAGGTTCCCACAGAAGTTTACCAGTTGATGAGAGACTACATATGGATTATTTTCTGGGGAATCGGTTTTGTTTTCTTATATAATTATTTTGCATATTTTATGCGGGCTCTGGGAAATTCGTTAATTCCATTATATTTTTTAGGGGTGGCGGCAGTACTTAACATTGTTCTTGATGTGCTGTTTGTGGTCAGTTTTCAAATGGGAGTAAGGGGAGCGGCTTTGGCAACAGTCATTGCTCAGGCGTTGTCCGGTGTGGGAATTGGAATTTATGCCTGGTGCAGGGAAACGGAACTTCGCCCAAAGAAAACAGAGCTTTCTATCGACAGGGGAGCAATGCAGGAGGTAGTGCGTCATTCTACTGCCGCCTGCGTACAGCAGTCAGTGATGAATTTTGGCATCCTTATGATACAGGGATTGGTCAACAGCTTTGGTCCTGTGGTGATGGCAGCTTTTGCAGCGGCGGTGAAGATTGATTCCTTTGCCTATATGCCGGCTCAGGAGTTTGGAAATGCATTTTCTCTTTTTATTTCACAGAATCACGGAGGCGGAAAGAAAGAGCGTGTGGAGCTGGGAATGCGGAAAGCTGTAGCAGTGTCCATGTCCTTTTGCCTGATTATATCGGCCGGAATTTTTGTACTGGCACCGACGCTTATGAAGATTTTTGTGGATGCAGGGGAAACCGGAATTATACAAACAGGAGCGGAATATTTAAGGATAGAAGGAGCCTTTTACTGTGGAATCGGCCTTTTATTTCTCCTGTATGGATTTTACAGAGGCGTGGAGCGGCCGGAAATGTCGCTGGTGCTTACCGTGATATCTCTTGGAACGCGAGTTCTTCTTGCCTACCTTTTATCTCCCATACCTGAAATCGGTGTTTTGGGAATCTGGTGGGCAATTCCAATTGGATGGTTTTTGGCGGATTTGGCGGGGATTGTTTGTATTCCCAAAATCAGCAGATATCGTATTTTTCCATCTCGGTGATATGGATACCCGGGATGGTGCATGGAAAAGTGTGTGACAGAAAGATAAACAGGACAGGATGGTAAATAATGGTTAACATAACAAAAGATAATTTTTCAATCAGACAGATTTGTGAATCCGGCCAGTGCTTTCGCTTACAGAGGCTGGAAGGAATGTGTATGGAGCAGAAAGGGGAAAATGAAAAAGACTTTGTAAGTGAGAAATATGCCCTGACAGCTTTGGGACGATATCTGGAGATAGAGCAGATAGGAAATCAGTTTTTCTTTGACTGCACACAGGAGGAATTTGAGACTGTATGGAGAAACTATTTTGATCTGGAAGAGGACTATGGCAGGATCATGGGCATGATTGATCCTGGGGACGCCTATCTTTTAAAAGCCGCCGCTTATGGCAGCGGTATACGGATTCTCTGCCAGGATTTGTGGGAAATGATAATCAGCTTTATTGTGTCGCAGCAGAACAATTTAAGACGAATCAGAAAATGCATTGAGACTTTGTGCCAAAGATATGGAGAAGAAAAAAAGCTGGAGGATGGAAGAAAATATTATTTATTTCCGACGCCGGAAGCCCTTGCGAAGGCTTTTGTAGAGGAATTGTATGCCTGCAATCTGGGCTACCGGAGCAAATATATCCATAAAACAGCGATGAGTGTGGCTTTTGGGGAAGTTGATCTTGAAGCCATAAGACAGATGGATTATAAAGGGGCAATGAATGAACTTTGCAGGTTAACCGGAGTGGGAGAAAAGGTGGCCAACTGTATCTGTCTGTTTGCCCTTCATAAAACGGAAGCCTTTCCAGTGGATACTCACATACAAAAGGTGTTAAAAGAGCAGTATGCAGGCGGATTTCCATTTGAAAGGTATGGAGAGTATTCAGGAACCCTGCAGCAGTATATATTTTATTACGATTTAAAAAAAGGTGGGCAGGTATGCTGAATCGATTGTTAAGTATTATTTATATATTAATGAGTAAAGAAACAGTAACTGCAAAAGAATTGGCGGAGCGGTTTGAGGTTTCCGTCCGAACCATTTACCGTGATGTGGAAAATTTAAGTATGGCGGGAATTCCTGTGTATGCCAAAAAGGGGAAAAATGGCGGCATCAGCCTGATGAGCCAGTTTGTGCTCAATAAAATGCTGGTGACGAAAGAGGAGCAGAACCAGATTTTAACAGCTCTTACAAGCCTTCAGGAGACAGGGGCTTTTAAAGAAAAAGAAATTACTTTAAAGCTGGCAGACTTTTTTAAAGCTGATTCGTTAAACTGGGTGTCTATTGATTTTTCAGACTGGAGTGGAAGAAGGCAGGAAATGTTTGAAACCATCAAGGAAGCAATTCTGTCCCACAGAATTCTTTCTTTTGACTATTATGGTCAAAATGGGGTTATGAACCGCCGCATGGTGGAGCCGGTTCAACTGCTTTTTAAGGAATATACATGGTACTTAAGCGCTTACTGCTTAGAGAAACAGGCGATGCGGTTATTTAAACTTTTGCGGATGAAACGGGTGGAAATGGAGGAGGAGACTTTTACGCCGCAGAAACAGGAAGAAGCCTTTGAAAAGGAAGGGCTCTGTGAAAAAAAAGATGGCGAAGGCTGTGAGGAAGTCGGAGAGGACAGTATACAAAAGGATAACTCTTTAACCAGGTGCACCTTTTTGATTGATCAAAGTGAGGCATACCGTATTTATGACCGGTTTGAGGAAGAAGAAATCACAGTGCTGGAAAACGGAGACTTTCTTGTACAGGCTTATTTTGTTGTGGACGAATGGGTTTATGGACTTATTTTTTCTTTTGGCGCGTCCATAAAGGTTTTAGGGCCGGATAATGTGAAGGAAGAGGTGGTAAGGAGAATTGAAAAGATATGGCACAGATATGTGCAGGAGTAATTTGAACAGTTCTCTTTTATAAATTTTTTTTAATATGACATGCTTGTGTCATATTATGTCTGTTATAGTAATCCTATAAGAAAGGCAAATTTGAAAACCCGCGGTTCCTTTCTTTTATCAAACAAAAATAAAAATGAAAAGAGGATTATGAAATGGATATGATGGAAATGAAGGATATGAAAATTTGCCAGAGTTGTGGAATGCCCATGAAGGAAGATCAGTTTGGAACAAATGCAGATGGCAGTAAAAATGATACTTATTGCTGTTACTGTTATAAAGATGGAGATTTTGTACAAAACTGTACAATGGAAGAGATGGCGGATTTTTGTGCGCCCTTTGAGGTAGAAGGCGGACGCAGCAAAACAGTGGAAGAAGCAAAGGCAGGATTGATGACATATTTTTCCACCCTTTTAAGGTGGAAAGAGAAATAGGAGCATTCTGATGATAGAGATACCTGAATCTATAACAATTGCAAAACAGTTGAATGATACGGTAAAGGGAAAGAAGATTATAGAGACAGAAGCCGGACACACCCAGCATTCCTTTGCATTCTATCACGGAGATCCTGCCGATTATGCAGGACAAATGAATGGGAAAAGAATCGGTATGGCTGCAGGAATCGGAAGCATGATAGAAATAGAGCTGGAGGAAATGTGTTTTGTAATAGGAGATGGAACCAATATCCGTTATTATGAGCCAGGGCGGAAGCTGCCGCAGAGGTATCAGGCAAGGCTTACTTTAGAAGATGACAGTTCCCTGATTTGCACTGTTGCCATGTATGGTACTATGTTTTTGATTGATCCTGAAACTTATGACAATCCTTATTATCTTGTGGGAAAAGAAAAACCTCTTCCTGTAACTGAAGACTTTGACTATGAATATTTTAAGGAGCTTAGAGAGGATGTTTCCGGCAAAAATTCCGTGAAGGAATTTCTGGCAACCAAACAGCGGATTCCGGGGCTGGGAAATGGCGTGCTTCAGGATATTTTACTGGAAGCGGGACTGCATCCCAAACGAAAGCTGAATACTCTTGTGGAGCAGGACTGGAAACGGATGTACCAGGCTGTCAAAGAGATTCTTGCAAAGATGCTGGCAAAAGGAGGAAGGAATACGGAAAAGGATTTGTTTGACAATCCGGGAGGCTATCAGACGCTTCTCAGTAAAAAGACAATAGGCGGCCCCTGTCCATACTGCGGTAATCTGATACAGAAAGCCAGCTATTTAGGAGGAACCATCTATTTTTGTCCTTATTGTCAAAAGTAGCAGAAGAGAATATTGATAAGCGGAGGCGTTCTTTCACAAAGAACGCTTTTCTGTTGTCACCGGGTAAAAAAGAAACTGTGTTTTATGAAATTTTTACAGATTATCCCTTCAAGTAAAGGGAAAAGTTTGTTATAATTAACTGCCATAGAGAGAATATTTTTTTGGAAGAAGCAGACCGGGCGCAGAATGCCTGGGAGTGAAGGAGGATGGCGATAAAGATGAAACCTTTAGTGATTGTATACAGGAAATGCAGCACTTGTCAGAAAGCATTAAAATGGCTGGAGGAAAATAAAATTGAATATGAGGAGCGCCCCATTAAGGAGGAAAATCCTACCGTAGAGGAGTTGCGAAAATGGCATCAAAAAAGCGGACTTCCTTTAAAACGCTTTTTTAATACCAGCGGAAATCTGTATAAGGAGCTGCAGCTTAAAGATAAGCTTGGCACTATGTCTGAGGAGGAACAGCTAAAGCTACTTGCCACAGACGGTATGCTGGTGAAGCGCCCGCTGCTTGTAACAGAGGACTATGTGTGCCCCGGATTTAAAGAGGCTGACTGGAAAGAGCACATTTTGTAAAGGTATGGGGTGGAATATTAGCATTTGACTTATATTTGTTAAGTTATTATAATAATACGTTAACAGCGTAAGTAAATCAGCGCATATTGCGCGGAAAAATGGAAAGAAGGTTTTTAAATGACAAAGATTGATATTGTATCCGGATTTTTAGGTGCAGGCAAAACCACATTAATTAAGAAGCTTTTGGCGGAAGCATTAAGCGATACGAAAGTAGTGCTGATCGAAAATGAGTTTGGAGAGATCGGAATTGACGGGGGATTTTTAAAGGAAGCAGGAATTGAGATTAAGGAAATGAATTCAGGCTGTATCTGCTGTTCTCTGGTAGGTGATTTTGGAACCTCTCTAAAGGAAGTAATGCATACTTACGAGCCGGAGAGAATTTTGATCGAGCCTTCAGGGGTAGGCAAGCTTTCTGATGTTATGAAAGCGGTACAGGACGTGATTGATACAAAAGAAGTGACATTAAACAGTGCAGTTGCAGTGGTGGATGCTTCAAAGTGTAAAATGTATATCAAGAATTTTGGAGAGTTTTTTATTAACCAGATTGCCCATGCTGGTACCATTGTTTTAAGCCGTACGGGAAACATTTCCGAAGAAAAGCTGAATCAATGTATTGGACTTATCAGAGAGCATAATGAAAAAGCAACGATTATTACCACGCCCTGGGAGGATTTGAATGGTAAGGATATTCTGGCAGCAATTGAAGGAGCTAAGGATCTGGAAGCAGAAATGATGGCAGAATTGAAGGCTCACAGAGATGAAGAGGAAGATCACCATCACCATCATCATGACGGGGAACATTGCCATGAACACCATCACCATGACGGGGAGCACTGCCATGAACACCATCATCATGATGAGGAGCATTCTCATGAGCATCATCACCATGAGCATGGGGAGAACTGTACTTGTGGATGCCATGATCACGAACATGGACATCATCATGCGGATGAAGTGTTTACAAGCTGGGGAATGGAAACACCTGCAGCATATGGAAAAGATGAAATTGAACATATTCTGGAAGAACTTGAAAAGGAAGGAGAGTATGGATTCGTGCTTCGTGCCAAGGGCATGGTACCGGGAACAGAAGGCGGATGGGTATATTTTGACTATGTGCCCGGAGAAAGCAATGTACGCGGGGGCAAGGCCGACGTAACAGGAAAATTCTGCGTGATCGGCTCAAAGCTTAAGGAAGATAATTTGGCGAAGCTGTTTGAAAAATAGAAGGAAGATTTGTGCTGTGCACAAAATATCCGGGCTTTGAAAGGAGCATGGTTATAAAAATGAAGCCGGTTTATGTGATAAATGGTTTTTTGGAAAGCGGCAAAACAGAATTTATCTGCTACACACTGGGACAGCCCTATTTTCAGATTAAGGGAAGAACGCTTCTTATTGTCTGTGAAGAGGGGGAGATTGAGTATGATGAGGTGCTTTTAAAGCGGAGTCGTACGGACATGGAAGTGATTGATGAGGAAGAGGCATTTAATACTTCTCATTTGATAGAGCTTGAAAAGAAGTATAAGCCGGAGCGCATTATCATCGAATATAATGGAATGTGGAATTTTAAGAATATGAAGCTTCCTTTTCACTGGACCATCGAACAGCAGATTACAACGATTGATGCGTCCACATTTCCCATGTATTTTACAAATATGAGATCACTTCTTGCAGAGATGCTTCGTAAATCGGAAATGATTATATTTAACCGTTGCGATAATGTGGAGGATTTAAGCGTTTATAAGAGAAATGTAAAGGCGATTAATCAGCAGGCGGAGATTATTTTTGAAGATTCGGAAGGAGAAGTCAATCAGATTTTTGAAGAGGATCTTCCTTATGATTTAAATGATCCCATCATTGCATTGGATAATGAAGGGTATGGCATCTGGTATCTTGACAGCTTGGACAATCCGGAGCGGTATGAAGGAAAAACAGTGCAGTTTACGGCAATGGTTTTAAAACCTAAGGATTTTCCCAGGGATTACTTTGTGCCGGGACGGATGGCAATGACCTGTTGTGCGGATGATATGGCATTTTTGGGATTTGCATGTGAGTATGAAAAAAGTGATAAATTGAGGGATAAGCAATGGGTAAAGGTAACTGCTAAGGTGACAAAGGAATACTTTGCAGACTATGGCGGAGAGGGACCGGTTTTAAAAGCACTCAGCGTGGAACAGACGAAAGCGCCCAAAGAGGAAATTATCAGTTTTATGTGACAAAGGATGAGAAAGGAAGTTGGAAATGTATCATTATTCAATCATTCAGTGGCTGTTTTTCTTTTATTTTTATTGCTTTTTTGGCTGGATTTTTGAGTCTTCTTATGTTTCTTTAAAAAGTAAAAAATTTGTAAACAGAGGATTTATGAGAGGTCCTTTTCTTCCTATTTATGGAAGCGGGGCAATTATGATGCTGGTAGTTTCCATGCCTTTTCAGGACAATATATTTTTAACCTATATAGCAGGCTGCATTGGCGCTACAGTGCTGGAGCTGGTGACCGGCGTTGCTATGGAAGCGTTATTTAAAGTAAGGTATTGGGATTACTCCAATCAGAAATTTAACTACAAAGGGCATATCTGCCTGTCTTCCACAATTGCATGGGGCTTTTTGACCATCTTTATGACAGAATTTCTACATAAAGTGGTGGAAGGAATAGTTTCTTTCATTCCTGCTATGACGATAAACGTTGTGACGGTGATTGTAACCGTGTATATTATTATTGATTTTACCCTTTCTTTCAAGGCTGCAATGGATTTGCGGGATATTCTTGTTGGTCTGGAAAAGGCAAAGCAGGAAATGGAGCGTATTCAAAAGCGGCTGGATGTTATTATTGCTGTTGCCAATGAGGAACGCGAAATGCGGAAGCTGGAAAACAGTATGCGTATAGATGATTTGATGGAAAACATAGAAGAAAGGTTTGGGGCCTTTAAGGAGCGCATTAAAATCAATCCTTCTGAATTTATGGAGGACGTACGGGAGGAAATCACCGAACTGCGCAGCAGATACATAGTGGAAAAAGAACACCGCCTGCAGTTTAAGGGATTAAAGGATGTTTATCAGAGAGCTTTGATCAAGGGCAATCCTACTATGTACTCCAGGCGTTTTGAGGAAGCATTGGAAGAACTGAAAAAGGCAGCTAATGAGAGAAGAAAAAAGTAGAAATAAGGTATTGACTAATTGCTTATTAGATGGTATTATATCATTCGTGGCGTGAGTCAAGCGGAAGTGTCGGAACTGGCAGACGAGCAAGACTAAGGATCTTGTGAGCAATGCGCTCGTGTGGGTTCAAGTCCCATCTTCCGCAGTGAAAAAGGAAACCTTGTGAATGATGGGGTTTCCTTTTTTAATTCATATCTATAATCGACTATTCATCAAATAAATCCGCATGTGTGCCTGTGTCAATCAATGCCAATGTTAATGTTAATATATCGTCTTCTATCAGATATATTAATAACCAATCTGGCTGAATATGACATTCTCGATACCCTTTATAGTTTCCACTAAGAGCATGGTCTCTATTTTTTGCATCTAAAGGAATTTTGTGTAATAATCGCTCTACAACATCCTCCAATAAAGAAATATTTAATCCCCGCCTTTTAGCAATCTTCAATCCTCTTTTAAATTTTCCGGTAAGGACTAACTCATATTTCATAAATCAATGTCCTCCAGTGCTTCCGCAAAACTGTCGTATCTTTTTGTTTTAGGATCCCTGCTGATTTGTTTTGCTTCTTCCATAGCTTCTATCACTTCTTGCTTATATTTAGGAAGTTCCACACTGAAAGGAAGTCCGCCGCGCATAATCGCCTGCCTTAAAAACATATTTACAGCACTGGACATGTCAATTCCAAGTTGATTAAACAATTCTACTGCCTGTTTTTTCACATCTTCTTCTATTCTTATTTGTGTTTGCACAGTTGCCATAAGTTCACCTTCTTTCTTCTATGATTATAGTATATCATTTCGTTTACATTGTCAATCAGTCATTCCGTTAACATATCGTTCCCATACTTGCGGCAATTTTTCTTTTATAAAAGAAGCATAAGAGCATTCCGGGGTTTCTATCATATGCTTTTCCTCTAAATATTTGACACAGCATGAATACCACCATTCCAACTGTTGCTCTGTTTTATCTTCAAAATGACTCACTTTCATTTTTCCCTGCTTCACATATTCCATAAATAAAGCATATGCATTTTCTACCTTGGTACATTTCATTACTTCTATGGGTTCTGTCGCCAATCTTGCGCATGGAATATTTTTGAATGGAATGATTTGATTTTCTTCTGCAAGGACTTCATAGATATATCCGATGACGCCTTCCGAAACTTCTTTCAGCGCATTCGGGTACAGTTCGTGATAGACAGGTATATTACTGCCGCCTTCAAAACCATAAGGGAACCAATAATAGGGCCTTTCTACCGCATTGCATAAATAGAAGGCGGCAACCACATCGATTGTAGTCATATATACATAAGGTCGGTCATGGTCAGCCTGATTTGGTCTTAACACTTTAATATTTGCAATATTGCTTCCATGATACAGTACCATCATAATACCCCCAAGCTTCTGCTTATCTTATTGCATCATTTTACCATATGTGGAAATACTGCATCATATAAAACAGTTTTTACATTTATGTTGCTCCTCAATGCAGCAGCGGAACTTTTAGTTACACTTTGGTTACACTACGAAGATGATGTGTCAGAAAGCCCCTTTCTATCAGTATTTTTAAAAGTAACAATACTTCAAGTCCCATCTTCCGCAGTGAGAAAAAGGGAACCTTGGAAGTGAATGTATCAAGGTTTCCTTTTTTGATTATTCTTCAAAAAATTATGATTGATTTCATCTATTCAAAAATAAAAGCACAATTATTTTTGGATGGGCGGTGTATCCATCATCTCAGGTACTCTTTTCAGAGTGTGTCGGGAACCATTTCCGACCTCAAAAATAATCATGCTTATTATTACCATATTCATTTCTGCTTATAATATACTATTCCTGTTCCTTATTGTCAATGAAAACCGCTTTAATTCTTCCACTATGTAACCGACGAGCAATTTTTGATTCCTGTATATCATGCATAGTAGAAACATATAGATAATCACTATCCTCATCTAGCTTAACACCTATTAAAACATTATCCTCATACCTTTTGACAATTTCTATACTTTTGCCCTGTTCATTAGGATTTATTCCAATATAGTCCGGGTGCGAGATGATTTCAGGTATATAGTCAATGTATTTCAAACAATTAAAATGCTTTCTCTTTACCATATGCGATGGCAATCCTTTTGAGCGATATATTTCATATTCTTTTAAATTTATTCCCAACATTGAATTAAATTTTGAATCATATTTTCCTACCCTCAGTAAATTTTCCTTTTTATCCATTGTAGGCATCCTTATCATTTTGCAAATTATCATTTATTTTCTATTCATTTTTTATCTTATCTAATCTCAATCCTAATATAGCATTTTACTATAAATGGAGCAATCCTCATATATAATTGATTTGCCTATGTAAAAGTTTATCCCAATGCAGAATTAGCACTTACTTAGTCACATCATATCATCTGATAACAGCCTTGAATCATGCAATTTGCGTTAGCAAACTGGAATTTAACGCACTCTCTCGATATTTGTAATATCAAATCCAACTTTTTCGTATAGTCTTAAAGCTTTTTCATTCCATTTAGCAACATGTAGCAAAATAGGCTCATTACTAATTTGGCGAATATGGTTCATTCCCCATAATAAAATTTGTTTTCCATATCCTTTATTTTGAAATTTCTTATTGACTATAAAATCGTCTATTTCACTTCCGTAACATGCGATAGAACCAATAATTTCCTCTCCGCTTACAAGCAAGAAAATATCCCTACTTTTTTCACCGATTTGTTTATAATCACTCAAAAAATTATATGGCTCAATATCAAGAGATTTTCGCATTTCATAAAAGCAGGCATTATATATTCTCATGTATTGTTGAAAATACTTTTGCTCAAAAGGAATACACGAAATACTATTTTTTTCAATATTATCTTTTACATATTTCATTTCATATGCCATTATTTCCATACTGTAATCTTTCCCGCAAATCCTGCTTTGTCTTATTGCATCATTTTACTATACTCAAAGCAATCACACAGTCAAAACCTTAAAACGGGTATTCTTGTTCAAGTCCCATCTTCCGCAGTTTAAAAAAGGAAATCTTTTGAATGCTGATTCAAAATCAGCGCTCTGTCTGCTCGGTCATAATTCCCCAACGAATTCCAAACTTATCAACAAAAACAACCCGGCAGGAGCTGTAGGGTGTTGCTTCCATTTGATATATTGTCTTGCTTCCTTCTTTCATGATTTCATATGCTCTTTGCACTTCTTCTTTTGTATCATACATAATCGTGAGAAAATTTGAATAGCATGTTTGAAATTCAATATCCACATGGTCACTCATAATGATTCTTTGATTATCCAATACAAGTTCCGAATGGTATATGTATTCTTTTTGGTTTTCCTGAAGCAGCGGCATATATGCCGGATCATTCGCTTCTCCATATGTAATCATACAACTAATCTTTCCATTAAACGCTTTTTCATACATTTGAATTGCTTCCCGGCAATTCCCTCCAAAATTTAGTGTCGGTACAATCTGCATGTCTGTTCTCCTTTTCTGGCAAATTCTAATTGCCTTGTGTATTTAATTTTACTCTATATGGAACAACCGCACAATACAAAACAGTATAATTCCTGAATTGATGAATAGTTAATTTTTGGACCTGGGCAAATAATTCTTAATGCTTAATATCAAAGAATATGTTACTATAAATTTATGACATATTGTTTAAAGAGTTTGGCTTTTGGAGGACATATAATGGGAAATCCTCATATATTACTTTTCGATTTAGATGGCACTTTACTAAGAAATGATAAAACTTTATCTGAATATACTCTGGAAATATTATCCAAATGTAAAGAATGTGGGTATTTAATCGGTATTTCAACATCAAGGAGTGAACAAAATTGTCTGTGCTTTTTAAGAGAAATGAAGCCGGACATTCTTATTTCCAGTGGCGGGGCACTGGTACGGGTAAACGAAAAAATCATCTGTTCCTCTTCTTTTTCAGTAATAGAAACAAAAGACTTTATTGAAGCGGCAAGAAAAATATGTGGTATGGATTGTGAAATTACGGTTGATACATTAGATGCACATTACTGGAATTATAAAACCAATCCCAAAAAGCAGGATAAAAGCTGGGGAGACAGCATATATACGGATTTCACGGACTTTAAGCATGAAGCTTTGAAGATATGCGTTGAAATATCCAGGTCCAGTCTGGCACAAAAATTATGTGAATATTTTTCAGAACTTGACAGTCAGCATTTTTCTGATGGTGATTGGTATAAGTTTACGAAAAGCAGGATTACAAAGGAAAAAGCAATATTGGCAGTATGTGAAGCATGTCATGCAGATATATCGGAAATTGTTGCTTTTGGAGATGATTATGCAGATATAGGTATGTTAAAAATATGTGGAACCGGCGTGGCGATGGGAAATGCAGTACAGGAGGTCAAAGACATTGCTGATGATATAACACTTTCAAATGAAGAGGATGGTGTAGCTGTTTATCTGGATAAATGGATCAATACCTTATGAAGATGATATGTCAGATAACGATTGTGGAAAGGAATGTATCAATATGATTGATTTACAGGATAAAAATTATTGTCCTACCATTAAGGAAATAAGCGAATATGTTGGAAATCCTGTTTTTATGCAATTTTGTTCAGAAGTTAAAGACGCTTATAAATGCAATGAAAAAATAGAATACAGTTCATGCAGTTGGGAAAGAGGCTGGAATATTAAATTTAAAAAAGCAGGAAAAACATTATGTACCATATATCCTAAAGAATGCTATTTTAAAATTATGATAGTTATTGGGGCAAAAGAAAAACCGTTTGTTGAAGAAATACTGCCGGAATGCACTGTTGAATTATATGATATTTATCAACAAACACAGGAAGGAAATGGACAAAGATGGCTAATGATTGATTTAGAGGATAAAGAAAGCCTGTATAATGATGTATTACGATTAATTAAAATTCGCAGAAATAGTTAATTTCCTGTAGAAATGTTTTGTTGACAGAAAGGAGCTTTATGTCATTTACTGAAATTTGTATTTATCAAGTTAAACCACAGAAGGTGGAAGAGTTTGAAGGATTAATGCTTGAAGCCAAAAGTTTTTTGGAAAGCCAGGAGGGATTGCTTTTATTTCGCTTTGTGAAAAGAGAGTATCATATAGACATGGATCAAATCAAAGAAGGACTTCCGCCTAAAAAAATTACCCGCATTGTAAAAAGTGTAAAATATATGCTTTATTGGGAATTTGATACGAAGGAAAATTATGGCATTGCGCAAAAAAATCTTTATGAAAGCTATTGGAAAGCCATTGAAAGATGCTTGATAATGCCCCATGACAAATATCTGGGCGAGAGAGTGTTTTAGTAAATTTATTTCCTGCTTTCAAACACAATAATATTACATATAAGCTGAATGAACATCATATAATAAGGGGCTGTCGGGAAATTGATGTGCCCCTTTTGGTGTGCCCGGTGGGCACACGTTCTAACGGGTGAAAGTCGTGTGAGGGAGAACCTCATGCATGGTTTGATGTGGCAGGTGATAAAATCGTGAATAACGCGCCATCACTTGATCCTACCGATACAGTTTTTTTATCTGGGCAAAGGTAAGGATGGAAGTGCCGGAAATCTTCCGTGTTCTCGGTAAACGCAGGCCGGAGTCCGTCAGACCTTTTGTGGAACAGCTGCAACAAATTCCCGTTTCTGTTGATTCAAATATTGAACATCTATTTTGGTACTCCAGTCTCAGTAAAGTTCCTTTTCAGGGCTTTTTCTGTCGGAAGAATTGATATCAGTAAAATAATAACCTGTATTGTGCAAAGTATTGCTCCAAATGTTCCAATGACTTCTATCGAACGTCCATAAAACGGAAGATGTAAAATAATACTTGGAAATAACATAATTTTACCGATTTTGCACCAACTTTTTCCGCAATGATTGTTGGCAAATTTCCATGTGTCCATGTTTTTCATGGAACGACTGGTTCTGTAACCAATAGCTCCATTGATATTTTTCGGCGTATGTTTCCACATCATTCTGCCAGCAAAAAGCATTAAAAGAGGAATCAGCAAATCACAGATAAGCATAAACCACCAAAACCACATATATCATGTCCTCCATACGATTTTTCTTATACCAATTACAATTAACTATTCCTCATCTTTACCTGTCTCTTCAAGAAGTTGCCTGTCCTTAATTGCGTTTTTTATCTTGACATAAATGCCCACAAAACAGGTATACGGTTTGATAATTGACTCAAAATGTTGTCTGTCGCCAAGCGCGAATTCATTATCTGTTGCAAGCCAATCGTTCCATGCTTTGTTGAAACAGTCCATTTCCCATGTTTCTACCAACTCGATTCTATCGCCGCTGCCGATAAGCTCTTTCCAGAGTTTTGGACTTTTGAACATATAGGCATCATCTCCAAGCCAGTTGAAGAGAAGTTCTTTGGCACGGTCGGTATATTCATCCTTCAGACCGGGGATTCCAATTAATACCTCTCCATTATCTTTTATAAATGGCAATATCTTTTCCTGAAAAAATCCTCTGCTGCCTGCAAAATAATGATAAGAATCGATACTGATCAGAGCACGGAACTTCTTTCCTTCAAAATGAAGATTGTTCGCATCTTCACAAACAGGTATTACCTGTTCTCCAACACCCCATTCAGCAAACCGTTTCCTGTTTTCTTCTGCGCTTACCCATAAATCATTTGCATAAATTTTCGCTCCCGTTTCTTTGGCGATGATAAAGCTTGTCAGCCCCGTTCCACATCCTAAATCGAGGATCATATCCTCTGGAGCAGGATGTAAAGGATATTTGTCAAGTAATTCTGCCAATATTCTTACGCTGTTTGGTCCCATCATGGTTTCTGCCGAAACAAACGTCTTATAGTTATTAATATTCATACCTTATCTCCTCAATATGTCAATTTGATTTATTATATCATTTTACCTTTGTTAAAGGAAGAGTTTGCGTCAGGTATGTGATAAATGCAAATTCAAGGGGTAATAGTCATGTTTGGAATAATTAAAAGATTATTTATTTTGTATATTTTCAGCCCACGTTTTTAAAGTATTTTTATCCGTATTTGCTGAAAATACTTTGCCCTCCTTTAAAACAGCGCCCGGGCAGGATGAGGCAAGTGCCTGATTGGTGCCGCCCATGCCGCTTCCTCCTGAGGTTGCAAGGGGTATAATGGTTTTGCCATTAAGATCATACTGCTCTAAAAAAGAATTAATTATGGTCGGCGCAACATACCACCAGATGGGAAAGGCTACAAAAATTGTATCATAGTCAGCCATGTTTTCCACTTTGTTTGCAATGGCAGGGCGGAAAGATTTATCATTCATCTCCACGCTGCTCCGGCTTTTTTTATTCATCCAGTCCAAATCTGCATTTGTATAGGGAACTTCCGGCTGGATTTCATGCAGATCCGCATTAATAGCTTTTGCCAGATTACCTGCTAATTTAGCGGTTGTTCCACTGGCACTGAAATAGGTTACTAATACTTTGCTCATTACTTTATTCCTCCTTACAATTTATTTCTGTGAACAATGAGTCAGGATGCGAAGCATCCATTTGACTTGGGATAAGCCTTATAAGGGCTTTTAAAACCATTTGATAAATAGTAGGTTCCCTGAATTCCACGCCTGCAATTTTCATTGCTTCCTTTTGCTTTTCCGTATGGAAGGCGAAGGGATATACGCCAAATAAAAATGCACAAAAGCTGTTGCAGAAGTCGCTGCACTCCGAATTGGAGATACCGGGGATATGGGAGCGCAGGATATCCGAAAGGGCAGTTACAGCCCTCAGATATAGTTTTTTGAACTCTGCCAGGCGTTCCACACGACTGTTCAGCTCTATTTCAAAAAGATTCATGTTGAGAATACGCAGAAGAATTTCTTTTTCTTCCAGCGTATGTGCAATTTTCTCTGCCAGCATTACGCGGCTGCATTTACAGGCCTGTGGGATTAGCTCTTCCAGCTCTTCACACCAGATTTCATATTCTCTGGCAAGCAGTCCTAACAGGATTTCTTCCTTTGTCTCAAAGTAATTGTAGATTGCAGGTCTTGTGAGACTGATTTCGGTGCTGATTTCTTTTACATTTACCCCATAGAAACCCTGTGTTTTATAGATTTTTTTACAGGCGTCAAGGATTTCATTTTTTCTTCTTTCAGTAAGTTCCGGTGAGCCTTTCGGCATAAAAAACCCTCTTTCATAAATGTATTCTGACACTGTGTAAACATATTGTAGCAATATACTGACACTGTGTCAATATAATTTTTCAAATTTGAATTTCAATAATACTTTCTTTTGGAATTTGACGGATTCGCGGATCTGAGCACCCCGGCAACAAAGTATTTTTTACCACAATATAAGATAAAATTATGATATGCTTCATTGAAAGACTTGGATTCGTGCCATGAGGGACGATTCCCAGAGGATTTCGCATGAAAGACGGGCAATATGAAGATATATATCCATATTATCATGAACTGTGATTTTTTGTCTGCAATATTTTTGTCTGTAAGATTTGGATAAAAAGTATAATATTTGGAAGGTTTTTGCTGAAATCAAGTAAAAAATATTGAATATATACGGCTTCTTCTGGTATACTGATAATAAAAGGAGAAACATTATGATTATCAGACCGTACTATATAGACACTTTGAAAACTTATCGAAACGTACCACTTGTTAAAATACTGGCAGGAATTAGACGCTGCGGAAAATCTACCATTTTGGAAATGCTGCGGGAAGATTTAATAAAGAGTGGTGTTGACGATAACCATATCATTGTCATGCGGTTTACATCTGAAGATTATGAGGATGGTATGACCGATAAAGAGATGTACCAGGGGATTAAAGAAAAAATAATTGATGATGAATGTTATTATTTACTGCTGGATGAAGTACAGGAAGTAGCCGGCTGGGAAAAAGCTGTTAACAGCCTGCTGGAAAATTTAAATACGGATATTTATGTAACAGGATCAAATTCCAAACTTTTATCAAGTGAGATTTCTACTTATTTGACGGGCAGATATATTTCCATCCCGGTATTTACTTTGTCTTTTGCAGAATATATGGAATTTAAAAAAAACAGCGGCCATTCTGTGAAAGAGCTTTTATATGAATACATCCGTCTGGGCGGATTTCCGGTCACTGCCATTGGCAGTTTTGATGAGCGTACAGTTTACCAGATCGTAGAGGGTATTTATCATTCTGCTATTACAAATGATATAACGAAGCGGCATAATATAACAAACTATGAATTATTCAATCGGGTAGTTAAATATATTGCTGAAAATGTGGGAAAAACTTTTTCAGCAAATGCAATCGTAAAGTTTTTGAAAAGCGAAGGGCGTTCGCTGAGCGTTGAGTCAGTTTATAATTATCTGGAATGGCTGGAGAAGGCTTTTGTGATTTACCGCTGTCAACGGTATGACCTGCAGGGAAAATCTGTGTTGAAAACACAGGAAAAATTTTATCTTGCTGATGCTTCGCTTAAATATTGTGTTATGGGTTTTAACCCCAAAGCAGTAACTGCCATGCTTGAGAATATTGTTTATTTTGAACTTCGCAGAAGGGGATATCAGGTTTATATTGGCAAAAATGAAAAAAAGGAAATTGATTTTGTTGCAGTACAACGGGATGAACGCATTTACGTTCAGGTATGCCGCAGCCTGCCTGAAGAATCTGACAGGGAAGTGGCCAATTTGCTTGAGATCAAAGATCATTATCCCAAATATATTGTAACGCTGGATGAACTTGCATCAGGAAATATTAACGGAATAAAAATCCTGCACTTATCAGATTTCCTATTGGAAACTACAGGCCGGCTATGTTAACATAGTACTAATGAGGGTTACTTTACGACAGTAAAAGGGAAAAAGTGGGACAGGAGGATTCATAAAGAATGGAAAACGAAACAAAAAAATCAAATGGCAAGGTCATAGCCCTGATTGCAGTTCTGGTTTGTATTATGATATTGTGCGCTGTAGGAGCGATAGTTTTAATTGGGAACAAAGAATCAGATTCGGAGCGGTTTGATGCTTATATAGAAAATTTATTTTTGGAAGATGTTGTGGGAAATACCATTAATCTTCACTATACGCTGGCCCATCCGGAGGATTACGGAATCACGGATTATGAGGTGACGCTGGGAGATTACTCTACGGATGATGTGGATGAAGCTTACAGGGAACTTGAGGAAATGAAGGCGCAGCTCCTTAAGTTTAACCGTGAAAAGCTGACAGAGGATCAAAGGCTTACCTATGATATTCTATTAGATTCGGTGGAGACATCTCTTTCAGCTGCAGATTTGACCTGGTATGATGAGTGGCTTGGCGTAATCAGCGGATATCAGTCGCAGCTTCCGGTTATTCTTGCAGAATATACCTTCCGCACGGAAAAGGATATTCAGGATTATCTGGAACTGATTTCACAGATTGACGAAATGTATGAAGAAGTTATTGTATTTGAAGAAAAGAAATCGGAAGCCGGGCTTTTTATGGCGGATTATGTGGCTGACGAGGTGATTGCCCAGTGCGAAGAATTTATTGCCAATCCGGAAGAAAATTACATGCTGGAAATTTTTGAGGATAAGATTAAAGAGTTTGAAGGACTTACGGAAGAAAAGAAGGAAGAATACATTCAGGAAAACTACGATATTATAACAACCCAGGTGGTGGAAGGATATCAGACCTTAATTGACGGCCTTACCAGCCTGAAAGGAACCGGAACCAATGAACTGGGACTGTGTTATTATGAAGACGGCAGGGAATATTATGAATACCTGGTCCGGGTGAAAACAGGTTCTGACGAGTCTGTTAAGAGACTACAGAGAAAAGTAGATTCTTTTATGAATGACCGTATGAGACTGATGCAGAATGTGATCATGAAAGATCCCATGATTTATTATGATTTTATGGATTATGAGTATGAGATGAGAGATCCGAAAGAAATCGTGGAGGACTTGAAAGACAAGATTGAAGAAGATTTTCCCGAGCCGCCGGCTGTTGATTATACCATTAAATATGTGCATCCTTCTATGGAAGAACATATGAGTCCGGCATTTTATCTGACCACCCCTATTGATGATTTGCAGAATAACCTTATTTACATTAATGCTCAGAAAAACACGGAAGATACGAATTTATATTCCACCCTTGCTCATGAAGGGTACCCGGGACATTTGTATCAGAATGCCTACACCAATTCCAGTGATATGCCTCTGATACGCAGCCTTATGTCTTATAATGGTTACTCAGAAGGATGGGCAACTTATGTAGAGTTTGAATATTCCTATGATTACATGGGAATGAGTGAGGGACTGGCAGATGTGGCATCCACCAATACTGCACTTTCATTAGGACTTTATGCTTATGCGGATATGGGCGTTCATTATGACGGATGGGACAGGGATGATCTGGCGGACTACCTGGCGGAATTTGGAATTGAAGGTGAGGATGTTGTAGATGATGTATTTAATGCGCTGGTAGAGGAACCGGCCAATTACTTAAGCTATTTTGTAGGTTATCTGCAATTTGTTGAGCTTAAGGATATGGCACAGAAAGAACTGGGCAGGCATTTTGATGTAAAAGAATTCCATAAATTTTTATTGGAAACAGGACCGGCGCCATTTTATATCATTGAAAATTATATGGAAGAGTGGATGGAGGAGCAGTAAATCTATCGCTTTAATGTGGACTTTAACATATCCACCATCAAATGAAATTCCGGACTTTTAAAGGAAAACAGTAAGAATACCACATTGGGAATGATCAGGCATAAAAGAATACGCACTCCCATAGTAGCAATCAGAGACAGCTCAAAGGGGGCTGCGCACAGCCAGGTTAAGCCAATGGCAAGAATGCCTGTCAGCAGATATTTTATATTTTTAAGCCAAAAGCCTCTGGTGGAGCGGTGAAAACCATAATGCAGCAGAACATAAGGCTCCACCCAAAGAGAAGTGGAAACCATACTGATAAAAGTACCTGCGAAAATGCCAATGATCCCGAAAGGCTTTACAAGGAGAACAGACAGGATCAGGTTGATCAGGGCCTCTATAATTGGTTTGTACCTGTCCTGATAAAGAAGCCCCAAAGCCTCTTTAAAAGTAATGGAAATCTGACGGATTCCATAGATATAAAAATTGACTGATATCAAAAGAACGACAGGAGTGGAAAAAAGAAATTTTTCACCCCAGACCAGTGTGATAAATGGATTTACCAGCAGGAAAAAGCTGGCTGTGCAAAAAGTATAAAACCAGAAGCCTGCAAAGTGAAGGGCTTCAAACAGGGTATGGGTTTCTTCTTCTGTCTTGGTGGCATGGTAATTACCCACGCTGGCATTTAAAGAATTAAACAGTGTGCCGAAGATGGAACGGAGAAGCGTCTGAATCAGGGCATAGCTGTCATTGCGGGAAACCGCCTTAAGTCCAAGGAAAAAACTGATCAGAAGATTATCTGTGGAGTTCAGCACAGTAGCTCCCACATGATGATTAAACATGGCATATACATTCTTAAATATGGTCTTTCGTTCCTCCTTTTCAAGGGTGGGATGATGGTCTGAATTTAAGAATGGATATGCTTTTTTTGCCTTCCATGATAAAAACAGGTTGGTAAAGAGCGTAAAGGGCAGCATGACTGCCAGATACAGGAAAAAGTCATGAGTGGTTACCAGAATAATGATCTGCAGGACGGTTCTGATTACGCGAAGCAGATTGGAATAAAATTTTGTAACATACAGCTTTTGATCTGCGGCAAACAGGGACTGACGGTATACAAAGGAATAGGAAATCACCGTATTTCCAAGGTAAAGCAGATAATAAACCGATAATTCAGGGATGTCGGGACTATCATTGATTATATATGGTAAAAAAGGAGTAAGAAGAAGGCCGATTGAGCCGATCAGCAAAGACACGGTCAGATAGGCTTTTTTATAAAAGTTTGTAAGTGCAAGCAGCTTTTCTTCATCATTTTGTGCAAAAGGCACGTACATACTGTAGACCAGAACGGTTCCAAATCCCAGTTCAGATAGGGAAAGTACGGATAAGATATTGGAAAAAAGCCCTGTTACACCTACATATTCCATAGATAATGTATGTACCAGGACTGTCCGGCACAGGAAGTCGGCAAAATAGCAGAACAGTGTGGAAAATAATATGACAAAGCTGTTTTTCAGAAGTAATTTTGCACGCATGGCGGCTCCTTTCAAAATTTTCATAATACATCTTAGCAGGAAAGAAGGGATTTATAAAGAGGGAAGATGTTGTGCAATTTAGATAAAAAATTTTTGTTGTATATGCAAAAATGACGATATGTAATAAATGAATGTGCAATATGACCGGAAAACGACGAAAAAATACGAAAAAATTTCGGCGATTTGTCGGATTTGAAAAGTAAAATAAATATAATATAATGATTTCAGAGGTAAAAATGCATATGAACAGGAAGAACTTGAAGGTTATTTTCTTTATTGGAAATATGAGTCATTCCGGCGGAACAGAAAGAGTGCTTTCTATAGTAGCAAACGGTTTAGCCCAAAGAGGGTATCAGGTTTTGATTATGAGTCTTTGGGGAAGCGGAGAGACTTTTTTTCGGGTAGATGAGCCTGTAAAGATATATTGGCTTGAAAAAGAGGCGCCCAGGGCTGGCATTTTAAAAAAAATACGATTAATGACCTCTTTTTTAAATCGGGAAAATGCAGATTTCTTAATTGATGTAGACATTATACTTGGATGCTTTTCTTTCTTTCTGAAACAATTCAGGCCACATATGCATTGGATTTCGTGGGAACATTTTAATTTTTATTATCATTTCAGGAAAAATCATAATTTCCGCAGGCTGGTAAGAAGACTGGTTGGCAGATTTTCAGATCAGCTGGTGGTGCTGTCAGAAGAAGATAAAGGATATTATCAGAAAAATTTAAAGTTAAAATGTAATATTACCCGCATTTATAATCCAAATCCCTATGAGGACGTAATGCCCGGGCAGGCAAAAGAACCGGTGATCTTTGCGGCCGGAAGGCTGACAAAAGTAAAGGGATTTGATCTTTTAATCAAAAGCTGGAAGCTGCTTGAGGAAAAGTATCCGGAATGGACAGTTCTTGTTGCAGGAGACGGGGAAGAAAAGGATAAATTAGCCGGAGAAATTAAGGATGCAGGATTAAAGCATTTTCATCTGATCGGCAATGTGTCCGGGATAGAGCAGTATTATCAGAAATCGGAAATATTTGTACTTCCTTCCAGGGATGAAGGATTTGGGATGGTTTTACTTGAGGCAATGGATTTTTCCCTTCCGGCAGTCAGTTATTCCTGCAAGGCAGGACCAAGTGAAATTATAACAGAAGCGGAAAACGGTTTCCTTGTGGAGCCGGAGAATATAGAAATGTTTGCAGAAAAAATGGATCTGCTTATGGCTGATTCTGTAAGGCGCAGACAAATGGGAGAGAAAGCAAAAGAAAGCACAAAGCGTTTTGGAAGGGAACATATATTAGATGAGTGGGAGGCTTTGTTACAGGGGATGATAAACTAAAAGAAGGGCAGGGGGATAAATATGAACATTCTTGTGACGGTGGACAGCAATTATATTCGTCCGTTAAAGGTGATGCTGACCTCGTTTTTTGCACACCATAAGAATGAAAATAAGATTTACTTACTTTACAGCAATGTAAAGGAAACGGAACTTGCAGAGTTGAATACATTGATAGAAAGTAAAGGCAGCAGATTTTTACCTGTCAGAATGAAGGAAGGGCTTTTATCTGAGGTTCCGGTGTTCCGCTACTTTACCAGGGAAATGTATTACAGGATTTTTGCAGGGATGATGTTTCCGAAAGAAGAGAGGATGCTTTATTTAGATCCTGATATTTTGATCAGAGGTTCCCTGATGGAACTGTATGAAACAGATCTGGAAGGAAATGTGTTAGGAGGAATTGCCGATTTTGCAGTAAATAATATGCTGTCGGCTCATAAAACTGAGATTGGATTTCGCGATGAAGAGCAGTATATCAATTCGGGAGTATTGCTCTTTGATTTACACCAGCTCCGGAAACGTTTCCGGAAAAAGGAGATTGAAACCATCATAAATGAAAAGGGCGAATATCTGCAATATCCGGATCAGGATATCATTAATCTGATTTTCAGGGGAAAGATCAAGCTGCTGGAGAGAAAGTACAATTACAACACAGGTTATGGAAGTGAAATTGGGATGCTTTTCTACATAATGGGAGGATTTTTGAAGGAAAAGAGCTATCCGGTGATTGTACATTATATGGGGGGCACAAAGCCCTGGCATCCGGGATATTGCGGTAAATTTGGGAAGGAATACAGAAGGTATTTAAAAAAGTATCCAAATCCTGACAGGGAAGCGGAAAAGGAATGGAAAAGGCGGCATTTGGTTATAGCAAAACACTTATTGGAAGTTGTGATTCGAAAAGCGGGAGGAAAGTAGGAATGCAAAGTAGTACAGTATCAGTGATTATACCGGCATACAATGAAGAAGCGGCAATTGGAAATGTGCTCCGGGAACTGACCAGGGGGGGTATTACCGAAAAAAACGATAACCTTGAAATCATTGTTATCAATGATGGAAGCAGTGATCATACTGCAGATATCGTAAAAGAATTTTCCCAGGTGCGTCTGATTAATCATCGGAAAAACAAAGGGTACGGAGCTGCCATTAAAACAGGAATCAGGGAATCCAGAGGCGATTTGATCGTCTGGTATGATGCAGACGGACAGCACAGGCCGGAGGATCTTTATAAACTTATCGCTAAAATGCAGGAGGAAGACCTGGATTACTGTATCGGAATAAGAGGCGGCGATTCTTATGAGGACAGAAACAGACGTTTTGGGAAAAAGATATTAAAGAGTTTTTTAAACTTTGTTGTAAAAGAAGAACTTAAAGATTTCAATTCAGGTATGCGTGGGTTCAAACGTAGTGTAATTATGCCTTATCTTTCTCTGCTGCCGGATGCATTTGGCGCGTCCACAGTAACTACATTACTAATGTTAGAGCAGGAATACTATGGCGGTGAAGTAGATATTACTGTGAGAAAGAGAACAGGAAAGAGCTCTGTCAGACAAATCAGAGACGGTTTCCGCACGATTGGCTTGATTCTCCAGATTATTGTCTTATTCCAGCCGATGCGCATTTTGGGAAAAGCCGGTCTGGCCATGTGCGGAGTAGGGGCATTATACGGAATCCTGCGTGCTTTCCAGTGGTCCAACGGAGTGCCGATTTTGGCCTCCATCTTAATCATCTTTGGCTTTCAGCTAATTTGTTTTGGCGTTTTATCGGACCAGATCAGCAAAATGCGTAAGCAGGAATATGAAAAAAATTTTATATACCCTAAGTAAGAAAGAGGCGCAATATGTTAAAAATATCAGATTATGTGGCAATTACGGCTGGTTTTTTTGGCATACTTCTGTTTTATTTGATTTTTTCAGGAAACCTGATTATTGATATGGGAGCGGAAGGTCAGCTTCCGGTCATAGAGCGGGAAGAGCTGGTATCTAAAGCCGAGCCGGAAGCAGCGCAGTACATAGTGCTTTGTGGAGATGAAGCCAAAGAGGGCATGACAGACCAGATCATAAAGATGTTGGATCAGCTGAAGAAAGAGTATATTGTCAGAAGAACGGTTGAAGAATTAAATGACATGCAGAAGGAAACAGCCAGAGTTTTTATTGTAACGACAGGAAGATTATCCCAGGCGGATGAAAAGGGCGAGCTTATAAGGCTGGCTGATGAAGAGGGGAAATTTGTGTTTTTCACCTGCCTGACAGGGGAAGATCCGGATTACGAAAAGAAGCTGGGGGTGCGAGAGGGCAGAGAAGAGACAGAGATTGACGGGATGATGGTCTTTGAAGGAATTTTTACCCAGGGAATGGTTTACTATGAAGAGCTGCCAATGACAGTAAGGGATATTTCACTGGATGCCTCCTGTACCAAAATGATTCAGGAGAGAAGTAAAGATAACAAAGAACAAAGGTTTTTAATCCCTCTTTTATGGAAAAAGCAATGCGGTGATGGAAGAATGTATTCCTGCACAGGACCTTTTTTTGAGGACGAATCGGGAATTGGCATATTTGCAGGCGTGTTATCCGATATGGAGGATATATTTGCCTATCCTGTGATAAACAGCAGTGCGGTACTGCTTGATTACTATCCGGATTTTGAGCATGTGGATCAGGAAATGATTTACCAGTTATACAGCAGAGATCCGGTTATGTTTATCAGGGACGTTATCTGGCCTTCTATGGACAAGATCAGGCATGAAGACGGAGTCATTATTTCAGGAAGAACCTGCATGCAGGAAAAAGACGGGGATTTTCAGGATATTCTGCGCCAGATAAGGCGCAGCGGCGGAATTGTCATGGAGGAAGATGAGGGCGGCATTTTGCCGGTGGTGAACACGGGGCATATGCAGAGCGATGAAAAGCGGTACCGGATGGAAAGCATGGCATCGGGAGAAGGAATTGCAACCCTGTGCCTGGATATGCGGGAAGTTCTTGGGAACGAAAACTGGACGGAGGAATATGAATGGGCGGCATATCTTCTTGAATTATCCAAAGGAATGCATGATATGTACAGAAACAATCAGTTTCTTGAAGAGATAGACTGGCTGGAGGCCCAGGAACGTTTCAAACGGTATGAAAAAATTTATCCTGTGTTTGAGGTTACAGAGGACTGTCTGACGATCACTGCGGAAGGCTTTGTGGATGTATGGTACTGCATGGTAAGGACAAAGGATCAACTGGAGGATGCCCAGGGAGTAGACGTTCAGAAGGTTGGTGAGGATGCCTGGCTGCTTACTGTCAGCCGGCAGCAGGTTCAGATACCAATTGTTTTGGAGGATGGCAAAGGTTGAATAAAAAATGCGTATTCAACCTGTTGATTTGTATGCGCGCCGCAACGCGCAGATGGGTATAAAATTGAAGATAGCAATGTTTGCGGAAGGAAGTTATCCTTACGTGGCTGGCGGAGTGTCCGGATGGATTCAGATGCTGGTAAATGCTTTAAGTGAAAAACAGTTTGTAATGTATACACTGGTTCCCACCAGGGAAGATGGCGGCAAATTTAAGTATGACATTCCTTCAAACTTATGTGAAATCAGAGAAACTTATCTGTGTGAAGATGAAGTGATATACAGAAAAAAGAAGGTAAGTTTGTCCAGAGAAGAAAAGGAAGCGCTTAAAAGCCTTTTGTTTGGAGAGGACGTAAAGTGGGGAGATCTTTTTCTTTTTTTTGACCGGACAGAGTATACCTCCAATGATCTGCTTATGAGCAGGGATTTTATGGAACTGGCCAGAACGCTTTATATCGAAAAATATCCCAATTGCGTTTTTACTGATTTTTTGTGGAGTCTGCGCTCTTTATATCTGCCTTTGTTCCGGGTGTTAAAGGTTCCTGTGGAAAAAGCGGACTGCTATCACGCCATTTCCACAGGATATGCGGGCATTCTGGCGTGTAAGGCAAAGTACATGTATCAGAAGCCGCTTATTTTGACAGAGCATGGGATATATACCAGAGAGCGTGAGGAAGAGATTATCAAAGCGGACTGGACACAGGGAATTTATAAAAATATCTGGACACGGTATTTTTACATGTTGTCTCAGTGTATTTATGATGAGGCGGACTGTGTGATTTCCCTTTTTCAGGCAGCAAGGCAGATACAGACGGAGATTGGATGCCCGAAAGAAAAAACAAGAGTGATATCCAACGGCGTGTTTGTAAAGGCGATGGAAAATCTTCCCGGAAGAAAAGAGGACGGACGAATCAATATAGGCGCGGTTATCCGTATCGTTCCCATTAAGGATGTAAAGACCATGATCAATGCGTACCGTCTTGCCAAAGAGGAGGTTCCTGAGCTTTCGCTTTATCTGATGGGGCCTACGGAAGAAAACAAAAGATACTATGAGGAGTGTCTTGAACTGGTAAACAGTTTTAAGATTCCTGATATAACCTTTACCGGAAGAATTCAGGTAAAGGATTACCTGGGAAAAATGGATTTTGTTGTTTTAACCAGTATTTCGGAGGGACAGCCCTTATGTCTTTTAGAGGCAATGGCAGCAGGGAAGCCCTGTATTTCCACTGATGTAGGAGGATGCAAGGAGCTGCTGTACGGAGCAGAATATGACAGCTTTGGGCGAAGCGGGCTGATTGTTCCCACCATGAATGTGGATAAAACTGCAGAGGCAATGGTTCTGCTTGCAAGAAATAAGAAGATGCGGGAGCAGATGGGAGCGGCAGGCAAAGAAAGAACCGCAAAATTTTACCAGAATGAAGAAGTAGTACGAAAGTACAGAAAGCTTTATAACGATTTTGAATGGGGATGAAAACAGATGGCCGGCATAGGATTTGAATTAAAAAAATTATTTAATAAAGAGGGCATCATCAGTACGGTATTTGCAGGACTTTACGCCACTGTAGTAACAGTCGGCCCCACAGTTATGGTGATTTTGTTCCTGAATCTGATGTATTATATTCTGCCTTATGTAAATATTTCCTATCGGGAAAGGGAAATTATATCATCTACCATATTGTACGTGTTTATTTTTTCACTGATTATTTCGTCGCCCATCAATATTATTCTTTCAAGGTATACGGCGGATAAGATTTTCCAGGAGGATTATGACAGTATTCTTCCGGCTCTGGATATGGGAAATCTGCTTCTTGCAGTGCTTACGGTGCTGACGGGGCTGCCTTTTGGAATTGTCATGTACCATTTGGGACATTTTTCCATTGGATACATTTTCACTGCTTACCTGTGTTATGCAGGACTGGTATTTACTTTTTACTGTATGACATTTATCACGCTGCTGAAAGAATACCGGAAGATAACCTACAGCTTTTTGGTCAGTCTGCTGACGGGGCTTTTGTTTTCCTGCATGGCGGTATACTGGTTTCAGTTTTCTGTAACGAATGCAATTATCACGGCACTGGCCGTCAGTTTTAATTTGATTGCAGTGCTTTTAATGACGAGAATCAGGAGAAATTTCAGATATCACAACAAAAACAGCAGGGAAGTACTTTTTTATTTGAAAAAATACTGGAAATTATTATGCTCCAGCGCTTTGTTTACTTGGGGAATTTACAGTCACAATTTTATTTTCTGGTTTTTTTCTCCTTATCGGGTAGTAGTTGCGGATGTATTTGTTTCAGCTCCTATTTACGACGTGGTGACTTATCTTGCAATGTTGAGCAATATTTCCATCCTTGTTATATTTGTTGTCAATGTGGAAACAAAATTTCACACAGCCTATAAAACTTATTGCGAGTCCATTATAGGTGCGTCTGGAAAGGATATTTTAAAGGCCAAGAACCAAATGATAGAAGTGCTTAGAAAAGAGCTGCTGTTTATCATACAGATTCAGGTTATCATCAATATCTGCATTTTTGTACTGGTGATTGCATTTGCCGCAAACCTTGGAATTACCGGAAGAATCCTTATGATGTATCCGGTGATGTCAATGGCTTATATGCTGATTTATCTGGTACAGAGCATGATGATTTTCCAGTATTATTTAGATGATGCCGGAGGTGCTGCTGTGGTGGGACTTGTTTTTCTTTTGGGAACTGTAACAGGAAGCTTTGTATCGGTCAGGTTTTCGGCAGTATTTTCAGGCATGGGTGTTCTTGCGGGAGCTTTTTTAAGCTTTACAGTGGTCTTTTTCCGTATCAGGTATATGCTGGCGCATCTGGATGAGCACATTTACTGCAGAGGAAATATTGTAAATACAAAAGCGAAACGAAGCATCTTCAAAAAGAAAAAGGAAGAGCAGCAGAAGGTCGTAGTTTATTCTTTTAATAAGTAGTAAAAGGGGAAAAGCTATGAAAATATTAATTGTAGGAAGCTATGGATTAGTCATGGGAAACCTTGTGGCCAGACTGCACAGGGAAAAAAATGATGTTTATGTTTTGACCGGAAACAAATTACAGTCTAAAAGAAGCGGTATGCCAAGGCATATTTCCTTTGCATTTCAGGAGGATTCGCCGGATGTAAAGTATGTGGTACAGGGAATTATGCCGGACTATGTTATTTTTACAGGTGCATGGGATGAAAATTTCAAGTGGGAGAGAGAGGACTGTGCATCGGCCTTTAACAGCGCCCTGGTGAATATTTTAAGCTGGGCGAAAGAATATAAGGTTCCAAGGCTCTGCTTTTTATCCTGCATGGATGCGGGGGAGGAAAACAGCGCAAGGGGAAAACTGGTAAGGAACGGAGAGCGGATCTGCGAGACCTATGCGGAACAGGGATTTTCCGTTATCTGCTTAAGACTCCCCTATGTGTATGGAAATGCAAGATGTGCGGAAGATACGCTGGATGTGATTTCAGAACAGTGCTTTTTGGCAAGAGGCGGAGAGCTTTACGGACTGCCGGGAAGAAGATTTACTCCAATCTTTGTATCAGATCTGGCGGAAGCGGTTTACCGGGTGGGAAGAGAGGAAAACCGGGAAAAAGTTTTCGCCTGTTATGAAGTGAAGGGAAAGGAAGCCATTGATGCGGAAAGCTTTGAAGCCTGCATTAAAAAAATGTATCCCAAAAGCGAGGGAAAGGCATTAAAGGAAATAAATATTTCTGATACCAGGGCATCTTTAAGCAATGATTTTTCACAGGATTTCGGGTACTTTCCCAAAGTTGATCTTAAAACGGGACTGGAAAGAATCGAATCATTTTTAAATAAAAAATATAAGAAAATAAAGGAAATCAGGAAAAAGAAAGAGCAGGAGGAGACGCTTGAAGAAGCAAAATCAGTTCGGGAGCACATAAAAAAAGGTCTTGCTTTGGGAATGCGTATTGTGGAAAATCTGCTTGTCTTCGGGGCAGCATTTGCAGCGGAATATTTTTTGAAAGGTGAAGTTTCGGCGTTTGTTTATGTGGATTTTCTGCTTTTATATATTGTGCTGATTGCCATTCAAAGAGGCGTTGGAGAAACTGTTCTTGCAGTGCTTTTGTCTACAGCAGCGCATTTGTGGATGGAACTGAATGAGGGCGGCACATTAAGCAATGTACTGACGCAGTATCAGTTTGTCCTGCGGTTTTTATTTTACTTTATAATTGCAATTGGAATTACCTATTCTTTTTTGAATTACCGGAACAAATCCAAAGAAAGAATGGAGCAGTTAAAGAGTCTGGAGGAAGAATATCTTAGAATTATTGACATCAATAAAACCAATGTTGAAATCAAAAAAACCTTTGAAGACCGTCTGATCAATTATGGAGACAGTATTGGCAAAATTTACAATGTGGTTTCGGAGCTGGATGTTCTGGAGGTGGATAAGGTAATCATGGCAGCCATGAGAGTAGTCAGCAAGATCATGGGAGTTAAGGATGTATCCATCTATTATGCGGGAACAGATAATTATTTCCATTTTGTAGGCGCTACTACCAAAGAAACCGGAGGAAACAGAACCATATTGCTCAGTGAGCATAAGGATATGGAACGGGAGCTGTTAGATGGGGAAATCTATATGAATCGTGAGATAGGAGGAGAGCTTCCCCGAATGGCCGCCCCCATTTTTTCGGCAAATAAACT
>VSNT01000119.1 GCA_009774465.1 Lachnospiraceae bacterium | reverse complement strand
TTACTTGAGTTACAGTAATTTCAAAATTCCCATTACTAAAAGGGATTACTGTATCAGCACCCGGCTTTCTATATCCAGGCTTTCCGTCAGCAGTTTCACCGAAGGAGTATCCGCCTAAATTATTATTTAAAGTACTAACAGCCTTCGCACTGGCGGCCATGCGTGATGAAGTATCCTCCAAACTGTCCGTAATACCGTCAATTGCGCCCAATTTTGTTTCTGCATTCTTTCCATCCTCAAATTCCACGTCAGATGATTTGGTCCAGAAGGATATCCTCTGCCATGCTTTGGTTGCAGCATCAATACATTTTCTAAATTTTCTGCCAGTTACAATTGTTTCATTAATTGCCATTTTTAGTTCTCCTTTCATTGCAATCATATTTTTTCTGTTGGATGCACACGGATTTATAGAGGAATATGCTGCTTCGCAGCGCAAATCCGGCGAAGGAAACGCTTTAAACAGCGTTACCTTAAATCCAGATAGTATCCTCATCCACGACAGGCAGTTCTTCTTCCTCATCAAAGGAAACAAAAGGCTGTTTCTTTGGAGGCTTTTGTAAAAGATAAACCTGAAGGTTGTAGATACGGTTTTCAATCAGGTTAAGGAAATCGGCAAAGAAGCCGTAAATACCTTTCTGTTCGTTGATGAAAGCATTTGCCGCGCTGTAGCGGCCTTGTGAAATTAAATTGTCATAATTATGAATCAGTTCCATTTTTTCAATATTATTATCCTGAAAAAATATCATTTCATCAATTTTGTCAGGGTAATAAGATACGGGATTGCATAACACTACGCATCACCTCCAAGCCAGACGTCGCCCTCAATACAGTCAGGCTCCTGCTCATCAAAATAGAGGGACTGCTGTTGCTGCTTTGCGTAGATCTGGGTATTGTATATTTCTTCCTCCCAAGTTCTGAAAGTGGAAGCGTCAGCAATGTATTGGGATAATACATCAGCATTACTCTGTATGATGCGGGCTGCCTGATTATATAATCCCTGACTGCGCAGAGCGTTGATTTGGTTGATTACAGTTGCAATACTGTCGTCAACATTTTTAAAATTATGTTTAGCAATTTTCCTGGAAGGAAAGCTGCTAAATTCATTTGAAAATTCTGTCATCGTAATCCTCCATTCTTGCTCAACCTGCAAATTTAATGCGAATATAATTCACTATGCGCAAGCACAATATTTGTAAGGTGAACAAGTTCACCTTTATCCTCCATTTAATTACCGATCCAGGTCATGCCGGTGGAGAGTGCGGCAGGCTCCGAATCGGAATAGGAAATGCCGCCGCCATCTGTCACAGAGGGCGTGTAACCTAATGCGGCAATTACGTTTTCTTTTGTCAATTCGCCTCGTATGGCAGCGGAATTTTTGTTTTCCACATTACTAAGCCCTATGTCTTCTTTTGAGACATTATGGGGATTGGCGCCGGCCGGATGGGTGTAGACAGTGGTTTCAATGCCATTGATGAGAAGGTTGCCATTTACTTCTGAGGCTTCTGCCTTTACTGCGTCTGGACGGGCGTGAGCGGAATCGGCATGAGCTTTTGCAGCGTTCCAGTTCTCCTTATCGGATGTGGTTACGTGGATGGCTGTACTGCCGGTGTGGGCGTCTAATGCAGTCTGATTTGCTTTGGCACTCAGGGCTTCTTTGGTTGCCAGCAGGCTGTCCTGACTTTCATTTTTCAGGTCAAGTTTGTGAAGTTCTGCGTCAATCACATCACAGTTTTTGTTTGCAACGCCTATGTTATAACGCTCTGTGCTGACAGGCTTTTCCAGCCCTTTATAGATCGTGTATGTAGCCATTGAAATCTCCTTTCTAAAGTTCTTCTTCGCTTAAAACAGCAGCAAGCTCATCATGAGCGTATTTACTTAAAACCCCATGACTGAATTCAGATAACACCTTATGGGTACCGGCTTCCTTAAGCAGGGTTTCGTATAAAGGATAAAAGCGGTACATGGTTATCGTGGTGGTATAGCCTGAAAAATCATGGGAAATGGAGCTGATAATGTATTGATGCTCTCTGTCGGCGTCGCTGCGTTTATAGGAAACTTTTTTATTTACGTCAAGGAAGGGCAGAAGGGCGGTGGTGATGGTGATATGATCTGTCAGCCGGCAGTTTTTCCAGTTTTCCCACTTGGCTCTGTCCGCTGCCAGATCGTCAGAGGTAATGTTTTCGTATTCATTTCCTGTTTTGATATCGGGAATTTCGCCAAGCTTTTCTACAGTAAAAGGAGAGTTGGGAACAATCGTCATATCCACCCTTTGGCAGTTATAGAATTTTTGAAAATACTCTTTGGAGTATAATTCATACTCCTGTCCGTCAGAGTCAGTTACCTGCTTTCCGCTTTTTCTTCCGTTTGTCAGAACATTCAGGGCGTGTACCTGCCATTGCCCTAATAAACAGGCTTTGATTGCATCCTGCCTGTCCCCGGTTTCTTTATCAGTGGATAAGCCGGATTGGGAAGGGCGGCAGCGTTTCAGTTTAAAGGCATATACATTGCCGGGCTTTAGTTCTTCCGCTTCAATTGGGGTATCGTCTGTCTCATTGCAGATGGGAACAGCGCCAAACTGATTGATGTTAAGCTGTGCACCTGCCTGATTCGCAGCCGGAATTTTTAAGGCAATCACATCCCCGTTAAAGTACCCGTCTTCATATCCTGCGATAGAAGCAGTATAGGTATGATTGGCATAGGTGCATTCTTCACTGTAAAAATCAGTTTCAATCACCTTTCCCCACACCTGGCAAATGTTTCTGACCGAGGTCATGTCAACGGAGGTGCTTTCAGAGATCAGTACTTTTTGTAAAAAGCTGTTGTCCAGATAAAGGTCATCCTCATAGCACATAGGCTTTAACTGGCAGATAAAGGTATTGCTCTCCATGTCAAAGAACATTTCATAGTTGGGGTACAGGTCGCGGAAGGCAGTTAAAATGGAAAGTACGCTGCACCCCGCAGAAAATTCCTGATCAAAGGGGATGGCATTCCAGGTTTCATTTTCCTCCCGGTATTTCTGCCAGTTTTCATTGTATTCCGGCATTGCTCTGTATTCGCCAATGTGATCAATTCTATGGTTGGTGATATGGGCCAGTTTTTCCAGGGTTTCAATGACTGCATTGCGGATAATGTGATATTCTGTCACTTCCCCTGTTTCCGCATTTTCCCTGTATGCCGGATAGCTGATCAGCAATGCGCCCAACTGCCCGTTTTTTGTACCGTCCAGTTTTTTCATAAAATCGGCGCAGCTAATGGACAGGCTGTTTGAGGCGGCGTCATAGGAGCCGGAGGTATCGGTATAGACATAGTAACCAAGAGGATAGTATTTGTATTGCTTTGTTCTGCAGTTATACAGGCCGATAAAGATACGAATATCTTTGTTGAGCCAAAGGAGACTGTCCTCGGTAAGTTTTATTTTTTCAGCAAGGGTTGGCTGAACGGTCAGGCTGGCAGTGCGCCTTACCTCCGATTCGCCGGAAATAGACATACTGCCATTTACCACACCATGAATGGTTTCCATGATTTTCTGATTCTGGTCAAGCACTTCAATTTTTAAATCAATCCGTGGAGATGCGGACTGGGAAAGTACTAAAACCAGATCTTCCTGGGTAATTCTGTCCGCCATTATTTATTCCACCATTCCGGGGACACGTGGGAGAATCCCAGATAGTATAAATCTTCCTCTGAGTTGACATCTCCAATTTCAACCCATGACCAGGAGATTTCTCTGTCGTTATATCTTGTTTTTGCGCTGTCGGAAGGACTGGGCGTTACCTGAATAATCCAAAGTCGCCCGTCAGGGAGTTTTAATATCTTGGGAATTCCGTCCGTCAGAAAATCCATAAAGGCTTTCTGATATTTAATCCGCTGATAATCATGCTGATCGTCATATGCCAGCTCACAGCCATCTTCATCCATAAGAGGTACAAATGAGCCTGTGCAGGTTCCGGTATCATAATTGGCAAGAGTATTTCTGATAAAAACAGGATACCGGCTGCTTAACAGTTCTACGGTGGAGGAGGGAATACAGCGGGTGGTGTTGCAGTTGCCGTCTGTAATTTCCGTTCCCCAGACGATTCCTTCTTCAATCAAAAACATCTGGCTGAATTTTGGCGTTATTTTTGTGGTTGCATAGTTGCCCTCAGCGCCATATAAAACATTTACCACAGCGTATTCCACTGTCTGACCGGATGCTGTCAGATAATCAGGATAATTGATTACGAAATCTTCGATAGAGTGAATTTCTTTTACTGCAATGGTTTTCCACTTAAATTCCCCCTCGTTTCTGCTTTTTAAAATAAGATGGGAAGTGGTTTCCAGATTCCAGTCCACATTTCCTGCATTGGCATTTCCGCTGAATTTTGCCCAAAGTATGGTGTCAAAGTTCCATTCCTCAGGGCAGGTGTCTGTGAGTTCAAAATCGACTGCTTTGCTGATATACAGATCGTCAAAGATTCCGTTTTTCAGCGCAATATAATTAATTTTTTCCATGCTGGCAGGCGTAATGGCACATGCCAATGCTCCTCCAACAAAATTACTTCCACATAAAAACATGCGCCTTAATCACCTCCTAACCATAAGTCGCTTACTGCTGTATTTTCAGGTTCCGTTTCTCCTAAAAAGGTGGAAAAAGCGTCTTTGTCCACAACATGGGCATCACCTGGTGTATCAATCCAACTGTCATAAACTCCTGTCAGGGCAGGATCAGGACGCAGCGCACCATACCACAGATTTCCTTCGGGAGAAAAGCCGGGGGATACAAAGACTTTCAGTTGATAGATATTATCTTTTCTCCGCACCGCAATTGTGACCAGGTCTTCATTTTCAAAAACCTGTTCGCCTGAATATAATAAATAACTGCTTACTCCATTTGGAACAAGCAGTTTAAAGCGGAGCTTTCCGCCGCTGTAAATGTGAGAGCTCAGCGTTAGTCCGGGCTGTCCATTGTTCATTTTAAGAATCTCCCCATTCTGCCAGAGATGAGTTCCCCGAATCAGCAGGGTAAAGTCATTTTCAATTAAAAAGCCTTCATCATAATATAAAGTCTTGTCTCTAAGGTCAATCATTCCGTCCGGATATTCAAAGCTTTCCGTTCCGTTATACTGAATGATGATCAGATTTGTGGCAACCTGCACACAGCCCTGTGAAGGGATGGAGGTGCTGTAGATTCTTGAATAGGCATTTGGATTTTCATATTTCACAGTAATTTCCTGATATCCGGTGTCCAACTCCATTCCGTTAACCGTAACGCCTGTGCATCTGATGTAGTAGACGGTATTGTTTTCAAGTCCCCGATAGGTATAGCTGATATCAAAGGAATCCGTTAACGGGCTGCTGGAAAGCAGCAGCTTTTTCGTAGAGTCATAAAGTGAAAACACATAGGTGCCAATATCCTCCCAGTCAGATGAATGATAGAAAAGAGAAGCCGAAAAGGAGGCATTTGTAATTCTGCCATTTTCAGGAAGATTATTAAAATAAAATGCAGGGGTTTCAAAGGTGTAAAATAAAACCTTGTCTGATAAAGGTGAGGGAATGTTTTCCACATCATAGGTCTGGGCCTGAATCACATACTTTTTGCCGTTGGTCAGGGTATAAGCAGGTATGGTGTGCTTTAGTGCAAAGGAAGACACCAGATCATCAAACAAGATAGCATTTGAATCATTATTGTAGATGATGATTCTGTTTGCGTGGGCCCGGTTTCCGGTCCATGACAGGGAAATTTCATAATCCATGTTGGCGTCAAAGGGAATTATTTTTTGGATGTAGGGTTTGGCCATTTCCTGTTCACCTCCTTTTAAAAAAAATTTTTATAAAATGCCGCAGATATGCAGACCTTTTAAATCCCCCATTGGCTCTTTTAGCCAGACGCCCTGTCCGGCCTTAAGAGCTATGGATGGAATACAGCAGGGAACGATACGTTCACTGCCGGCTTCATCCAATACCACATATCCTTTTGGGGAGATGCTTTTAACTACTGATTTGTAAGTGCGGTCTGCTTTATAATCGCCAAGTTTTCGATTGATCATAATCTGGATTGAGCTTAATAGTTCTGTTTTAAAATCCATTTTTACAGCCTTTCTTAAAAATTACTTACTTAGTTTCTGATTCTGCTTTGCTGATCCGCATAGTTATGGAATCCGCTGAAAATATGATTTAATTCTGTGCCTACCTGTCTGGCCACTTCCTGACTGGTAACGCCCGGACAGGTGATAGTGATTCCGCCTACATTGACGGATTGATTTTGACCGTTGTGACTGACATGATTGATATTTCCGGTCAGGCCGGACATTTCCTGCATACTGCGGGAAAGCATGTTTAAGGGGGATAAAATTTTATCCATAAGGCTGCCTGTTTTTGCAAGGCATTCCTCCTGTAATTCCTGCTGCACTAAAAAGCCGGGGCGCTGGGGCGGAGGAAGGGTAAGCTTTCCGAAAAGGCTCTGCCTAGCAGTGTCAGCAGAAGATACGCTGCCTATGGTATCCGGTTTGTTTTGGAAAATTTCTTTTGTCTGGGCTTCATTAAAAACAACGGTTCCCCTGGGAAGGTCGCTGATGGTGGGCTGTGTGGTAAGCTCTGTGGCACCGTCAGGATATACAGTTAATTCTGGCTGTCCATATTCGGAGCGAAGAGCATTTTTTTCCGCTTTGGGAAGGCCTTTATTATTTCCAGTTCCTTTTGCAAGGGCACGCCCATGTTTTGCTTTATATTCGCCGCTTTTCAGATTCATGGAATCAAGAGCGCCTTTGGCATGGGAGGGCAGCTCTCCGTTTTGTTCAATATTTACTTTGATGGTGCATTCTACAGTTTCGCCATCAATATCGTGTAATCCTGTGGCAATTCCTGTTACATGTTCATTGGCTTCACCAATGACATCCTTAAACTGTTCAAACCGCCCAATGACACCGCCTGATTTATCCTCATCATTACCGTCGCCGGTAAGGATTTCTGAGGCGGTACTTCCAAGAGTTGTGATGGAACTGATCAGATTGCCATTTCTTCCGCCTTTAGATTTTTCCTGCTGTTTGGAATCGCCGCTTCCAATGGCTTTGGCGGTGTCTGTTACAGCATCTTTCAGTTGGCCAAACTGGGCAATAATACCGGAGCCTTCACTTTGTTCTTCCGATTCATTGTTTCCACTGCCGCCTAATGCATCATTGGCAGCGGATTTCAGGGAATCAATGGCGCCGACCAGCCCGCCTGAACTATTCCCGGCTGCACCGGCACCTGTACTTGAGGAATTGCCACCGTCACTGTTTGCAGAAGCGGAGGAACCGCTGCCGGAGATGGCGTTTGTTACGTCAGTGACCGCAGCTTTTAAAGTCTGAAATTTAGACAGGATACCGCCATTTTGGCCAGCATCTTCTGTTTCACAAAGAGGCATTTCACATAAAGATTTCAGTGCGTCTGTGAGACTGCCTATGGTGCCTTCTTCGCTTATATTCAGTGCATCTGCCACAGATTGGATTGCCTGTCCTAATTTGGAAAAGGCGTCTGTGGCAGCAGTGATATTGTCTGTCTCAGAAAAGCCGGAGAGGGCGTCGCCAATATTGGACAGACTGCCGCTTAGGGTTTCTGCGCTGGTGTTAACTTCTCCTATGTTGGCAGCTATGATGCCGGTGCTTTCGCTGACGGTGGCAGCGGAGGTTTCCAGATTGTTTAAGCCCTCTGCGATACCTGATGTGGCATAAGAGAGTCCTTCTGAAAAACTGGAATTATTGTTCAGGTCGCTTAACAGAGTAATGTATCTGGTCTTAAAATCTTCAAAAGCCTGTTCATTGCCGCTTAAAATATCCTGGACACTGTAGCCCAGGCCGCCTGCCACCTGCTCTAAGTCGGAGTAGGCTCTTGCAACGCTTTCAATTTCAGCTATTTCTTCCCATTTTGATTTCTGACGCTCCATGTTATTTATAAGAGAATCATAGTAAGCTTCTGTCTCAGAAATCATTTTAGAGTAGTAGTTTTCAACCTGCTCCGCCTGCTTGTCAAGAAGATCCATTTGATTTTGAATTGCATCTTTTTGTTCTTCTAACAGACTGATTTCATCTTCCAGCAGGGAGATATTTTTTTCCTTATTGGAAATTTCAATTTCAAATTTTGCACTGTCAACGCTTTCCTTTGCAGCCCGCAGTCCTTCCTCATTTTGCACATACTGCATTCCGTTTTCTTCGCTGTATTGAAGGATTGTGCGCTGGTGCTGCATTCGTTCCAGCTCATACTGTGCTTTCTGTAAATCCAACTGACGCTGACGTTCAGAATTGGCCTCTTTCATAGCGTCAATTTCATTTTGAATATCATCTATGAGCTTTTGCTTTGCTTCGATCTGTTCGTCGATCAGGTCTTTTTGCGCCTCCAACTGTTCCTTCTGGGCGTCGATAACTTCAAGGCGGGCATCCTTTTCCTGAGTGAGAGAGGAGATGGCGGCGTCTTTCGCGTCGTTGTATCCGTCAATTTGATTGTCCAGCAGTGTGGAGATACCGCTGAGAGCGGATTCATAAAGGGACTTGTAGCCCTCCAGATATTGCCGCTGGTATTTGGCATATTCCTTCTCATATCCCAGCTTGTTTGCAAAGTATCTCTCATAAAGCGCACGGAGGCTGTCCAGATATTCCTTTTCAGTGATAACTCCATTGTCGCGAAGCTGGGATAAATCAGATAACTCTTCCTCGAAAGCTTCTATATAGCTTTCGGCGGCGGATTTTCCGGCCCCTGCTGCATGGGAGGCGGCACCGTTCATACCGTTAAAATCAATTTGTACGCTGCCGACTGCATTATTAATGTCAGTTTGCAGGGCGGCTAATTCTTTTTCATAATCAATAGGGACGTGACCATCTTGCTCCGCCTTTTCCATATTGGCGATACGGGCAGCGATAGCAGTTTGACCATATGCAGTTGCCAGTTCCTTTAATTTTTCTATTTTTTCGGCTGTACTTAAATCAGTATTGTTAAATACCTGTTCGGCAGTGACCAATTGGAAGAGACAGGCTCTTGTTATTTCTGTAGCGCCGGCTTCATTTAAAAATGCAGCAACGCTGAAATTTGTGTTATTGGCTACAGCCGCTGTTTCAGCAATCAGAATTTGATCCTGCAATACCAAAGCCTCTTTGGCACTCAATGCGTCGGATATCACCTCAGAGGTATTCTCTACACCCATTGTTTTTAGCTGGGTTTCATAATATTCTTTGTTCCCTTCGGTTAGCTGTGCAAGAAAATCGTTGCTACGTACCCATTCAGTTGTCAATGCGTTAGCTGCCTTCTGGCAATCCTGATAGGAAGAGGCAGTACTGCCTAAAACTGCCTGAAACTGATCCCATGATTCAAGTCCACGTATCTCTGCATCAAAACCGGATAAAGTATCAGCACTTACAAAACCATCTGTCCGCTTTGTTCCAAGTGTGCCTGCAATTGCCGATATCTGACCAGACATGGCCGATAGCTGGGTTGATTCATCCACCAGTTTATTTATTTTTAATACCGCTTCGTCAGCGGATATGCCAAGGTTTTTAAAGTATCCTGTGGAATCAGCTTTGTTGAATGTTTCGATAGTCAAACGTCCCTGTTCGGCAAGGGCAAGCAGATTGTTGCCCAGTTCCCTGACGGTTTCGTTTTCGGAGATGAAGGAGTCTGACCAGGCTTGGGTGAATGGAGTGGGAGTTTTATTGCTGAAAGAATCATCTTTAATGTTATTTTCTGCCTCAACTAATAATTCTAATTCATGACATAATTCGCTAGCTGAAATCTTATTTTGTTTCAGAGCTTCTGACAGTTTGGGATATGATTGCACTACGCTTTCATCAAGAGCACCTTCTTTTGCCAGTTCAATTAATTCTTCTTTGGTTTTTTCGATACCTTCTGTATCAAATACATTTTCAATCTGCATTGTTTTCCATGCATTTGGATCTAGCTGCTGGTAAATTAATTCAATGGCATTGGAAATTGAATTGTATGAAGTAATAATTTCTTTTTGTTCGGTTGTCAAATCATCATATGGAATGTCTTTGATGGTATTATAGTAATCAGCAATATTTGATTGCTGTTCTTGTAATTCCTTTGCTGTTTCAAAGATGCTATCTTTTAAACCTTCTGTTAATGATTTAAAATTATCTATTTCCTCTTGATTTTCAGCCCCATATGCTTCATCTAATAAGTCATTAAATCGTATATAGGCAGCAATCATTGCAGATATATCGTTCTCATCAGAATATAATCCAACATTATGTGTTATGCCTAGTTCTGCATTTTTAACCCATTCATTGACCGCATTTTCTGAGATATCATACTTGCCAAATTGTTTATTGAATAAATCTGAAGCATCTTTTGCAACTTTTTTTTGAGTCCTTCCTTCTTCTTTTTCAGATAAATCTTTTTGTATACGAAGTTCTCTTGTTATTGCTTGAAGTTTTTCTAATTGCCCTTGTTCTGCATATGTTAATTTTTCTTTTGCAAGTAAATCATCCATTGCTTGTTCTTGATTTTCAAGTTCTGTAGTAATGTTAGATAATTCACTTTTGGCATCTACATATGTAGACAGGGAATTTTCCATTTTTTCTTTTTGTTCTTTTACAGATACAGTCAGGGCATCGTACGCTTTGACTGCAAGAAAAACACCGCCAACTAACATGGTTAGCCATCCAAGTGGAGTAGTGGTCATCCATGTAATCATAGTCTTTATGTTAGCTTTGATAGCTGTTGTAAATGCGCCAGTAGCTAATGTCGCACCGCCCTCACTTGCTGTAAGAGTAGTATTAGAAGTTGTTATTTTACCATTTGCGACTGCTTCTGCATTTTGTGCTATGATTTTATCCAATACAGCTTTTGCCTGTGCATCACTTGCGGCTCGTTGAGCTAATTCGGAAATAGTTAATGCATCTGTTGATTCAATCAATCCCCAATTTGCTAGTGCCTCTGTAGAGATTCCAGTAGCTTTAGCAAGTTGTTCTGCTGTATATTTAGTATTTGCAGCAGATAAATTTGCCATCGTAATACATTGTTCTTTCTGTTTTTCAGATAATAGAGATGAAGAAAGCAGTACCTTTTGTTGTGCAATATCTAAAGCATTAAACGAAGTAAGTAATTTTGTTGTATTTCCTGTATTGTTTAATACTGCTGAGATATCTGTTAATTGTTGTTTGAATATCATACTATAAAATTTTGTAATTGTGGATAATTACGTTTTGTGGTTTGTGGAAAACCACAATGAACGTTGTTGAGACGTTCAATTTTGGCAATTGTGGAGATTGCCGCGGTTAAAGTATTGTGGTATACTTTATTAAGTTCTACAAAATAATTAATATATGGAAGGAAATTTATATGAAAAAACATTTCTTGCTTTTGATAGCTTTGCTTTTTCTGTTATCTGGATGCTCTCTGAGTAAGTCTGAGAAAATTAGTGTGAACAATCCGTATGAGATCGCAAAAGGTACAATTACATTATCTTATTATGATACAGAAGATAATATTAGTATAGATGGTTTTAATGTTGTAGAAAATAACTTGCAAAATTTTCAAGACAAAAATAACAATATTATTGTAAATGACAATGGGATAATTAGATGTATAACTATTGTTGACGATACAGTAAAAACATTTAAGTCAATATCAGTTGGTGATAGTATCGACAAAATAGAAGATAATTATGAATATGAATACAAAACAGGTTCATATTATAATGTTGTATTTAATGGTAAAATAGAAGATGATTTAGCCAATAAAAACAAAGAAGATAATTGGATTTGTATAACATACTATACTGATAACAATATAATTACTTCAATCCAAATCTTTGATGTTAAATATGGAAGAGAAGCACAATAATTATGTTTTCAAATTTAATCACATTCTTCTCATAAATTATCAGCGTACAATTTAAAGAAGATACTTGGATTTGGATTACCAATTTTACGGATGGGGCTAAAATAACTTCGATACAGATATATGA
>VSNT01000118.1 GCA_009774465.1 Lachnospiraceae bacterium | reverse complement strand
ATGAAAAATCAAGTATAATGTGGTAAAATAAACTTTCATTCTGACTATATTTATTATAATCAGGAAAAGGATGAAATTTTTTTAATTATATATTGAAGGCATGAATGAGAGAGGCACAGGGTAAAAATGAAATGAAGACACTCAAGGAAATAATCAGAAAATATATAGGATATGTTTCACTGATTTTTGTAGCCATTATACTGGTGGTCATTGGCAGAATAGAAATACTGAATGAACAGAAGAGAGCCTGCGACGATTCCCTGCAGGCTTTTCATCAGATTGAGCAGAAACTGGAGCAAAATCAGAAGGAACTGGAAGAAATCAGGCAGGAATACACTCAGACCTGTCTGCATAATGCTGAAGCAATTGCTTACATGCTTCAGGATAACCCTGACGTAATGAATAACAGGCAGGAGCTGGAAAAGATTGCTGAATTTATGGAAGTGGATGAAATTCATATTTTTGATACCAGCGGCTGCATTGTTTTGGGAACCTGTCCTGAGTATTATGGATATACTTTTGACTCAGGGGAGCAGATGCGTTTTTTTAAACCTATGCTGGAGGATAAATCTTTAAAACTGGTACAGGAGATCACACCGAATACTGCAGAGAGTAAAATGATGCAGTATTCCGCAGTGTGGAGCAAAAATGGAGAGTTCATTCTGCAGGTCGGCATGGAACCTGTACGTGTAATGAAAGCTATGGAAAAAAATGAACTGTCCTATATTTTCTTTTACCTGCGGGTTGATCCGGCAGCAAATTATTATGCGGTAGACCAGGAGAGCGGAAATATTGTAGGGACTACAGATCTGCCCAGCGTTGGGAAAAAGCTGGAGGATATTGGCTTAAGCATTGCTGACATTCCTTCGGAGAACACAGGATTTCACTGTCATATAAACGGGACCGGTTCTTTTTGCGTGTTTCGTAAAATTGGTACGATTTATGTAGGCAGAGTGATACCTGACAGTGTAATTTATCAGCGGCTTCCTGCAAATATGATATTGCTTGTTCTGGGACTTTTGCTGATCGTTATTATTTTATCATCTGCCATGATGTGGTGTATGAACCGGTATGTTATAAATGGTATTTACAGTGTGAATAAAAAGCTTTACAGGATTGCAAAGGGGAATCTTGACGAGGTAGTGGACGTTCAAAGCTGTGTGGAATTTTCCGAACTGAGCAGTTATATTAATGAGATGGTGAAGAGTCTGCTGGCAAACAGTGAGAAAATGTCTTATGTTCTTGGCAAGACCAATATGTATATAGGCGTATACGAATATAATAAAAATATGAAAAAGGTACGTTTTACCGAATATATTCCCAGGATTTTTTTACTGAATGAGGAGGAAAGCAAAAGACTGTCAGAAGACGATAAGGAATTCCAGAAGTTTATTGAGAAAGTCCGGGAAAACCCGGTGGCTGGAGAACAGGGCACCTATAAACTGGGGGAAGAAGATCATTATGTGAAACTGGAAGAAATTAGCGAGGAAAATGGTATTTTTGGGGTTGCAATAGATGTAACGGAAGAGATTACCAGACGTAAAAAAATAGAGGTGGAAAGAGACATTGATTCTTTGACCGGATTATATAACCGGCGGGGGCTGGATGTACAGTTGTCCAGATTGTTCGGGGAGCCTGAAAAGCTGGGGTACTGTGCAATGGTTATGGTAGATGCTGACGGATTAAAGATAATCAATGACACCTATGGCCACGAAAAAGGTGATGTTTACCTGAAAAAAATCGGGGAAATGATCAATACTTTTGAAACAGGCAAAAGTGTTGCCGCCAGACAGGGCGGAGACGAATTTGTGCTGTTTCTTTACCAATATGAAAGGGAAGAAGATCTGTTTGAGGCCTTCAAAGTACTGGACTTTATCCGGCAGCACTGCCTTGCATATCTGGGAGAGCAATTGAGGGTTCCGCTCAGTTTTTCCTTTGGCTACAGCCTTGCAAAAGGGGAGCTGGGCTATCAGGAAATGCTTAAGGAGGCGGATGAACGGATGTATGAAAATAAGCGGGAGAGGAAAGCACAAAAGAAGCATTCCTAAAGGCTACATGAGATTTGCAAACAGGGAGGCGCCCAGTACTGTCATTAGTCCGGCTACCACAATGGCAAGGCTGCTCATGGCGCCTTCCACTTCACCTATTTCCATAGCTTTTGTTGTGCCAATGGCATGGGAAGCAGTGCCGATGGCAAGGCCTTTTGCAATCGGCTCATGAATTTTAAATATTCTGCAGATAAACTCAGCCAACATATTACCTAAAATTCCCGTGATGATGATAACAGCAACGGTTATGGTTTCCATGCCGCCCAACTCTTTTGAAACGTCCATTCCGATAGCGGTGGTGATGGATTTGGGAAGGAGAGTTACATATTGAACATGATTCAGGGCAAACAGCTTTGACAACAGGAAAACACCAAGAAGGCTTGTAAGCACTCCGGCGGCAATCCCGCCCGCCACAGCCCTTAAGTTCTTTTTGAGCAGTTCAATCTGCTGATAAAGAGGGACTGCAAGACATACGGTAGCCGGAGTCAGCAGATAGCTGATATATTTTGCACTTTCATAATAATGTTTATATTCAACCTTCAAAAGAAGCAGAACTGCCATGACGCAGGCTGTTCCGATCAGCAGAGGGTTTAAGATGGCAAGTTTAAATTTTCTTTTTACTAAAAGTCCCACTTCATATGCAGCAAGGCTTAATACTGCTCCAAAGAAGATGGAATCAACTAAAAATTCTTTCATATTTCAACTCTTTCTATAATTTATCAGTTTTTCTTCTGCTTATTTTTCCGAAACAATTTCAGTTTGAGCATGTGTTGTGTTACCTGTCCGGTGACAGCCATGACAAGTATGGTAGTTATAATGGTGATTAAAGCAACGGGAATAAAAACCGGATAAAGGGCCGGCCAGGAATCTAAAAGCCCTGCTGCTGCCGGGATGAACATCACCGGCATGATTTCAATTAAAAAGGAAGCGGTTTCCCTTACCTGTTCTGTTTTCAGAATTCCCGTGCACAGGGCAGAAAGTAAAATAACCAGACCATAGACACTTGCAGGAATTGGAAGTGGTATAAAAGTATGCAGTATTTCACCTGAAAATGAGATAAAAAGAATGATGTTGAATTGTTTTAAATATTTCATAATGTTTTTATCCTTAATTTTGATAGTATCAGTACATGATAGAGCATGACTTATTTAATGTCAATAGATAAATATTATAAAAAAACAGAGGAAATATGCACTTGTTTTGCTGGATTGAATCAAGTATAATTTTATCATACAGGTCAATTGATACAAAAAATACAAGTATTAAGGAGGAAACGTGATGTACCATTGCCATGTACATTTTTATTTGTTAGGCCGACAATGCAGAATGTTTGAAGTAATTAAGGAAATGACTCCCCTTGAACATTTTTCCCATACATATATGGAGAGTGAAAAGGTGGAGGAAGCATTGGCCGCTAAAGCAGATGTGATTTTGGCATATCTTCCGGAATCAGATGCAAAGGCAGTAGTGCAAACGCTTATTTCTGCGAAAAAGAAAGAAGCTGAGGTGATTTTGTCAGCAGATGGAAGCCAGGTCAGCCTTCTTTTGGAATACCTGCCGGAAATAAAGGATATCTGGAGCTGCTCATTGTCAGAAGAGGAAGTGAAGTTTCACTTTTTAAGATGGCAGCAGGCATATAAGATGAGCAGGGATTTTTGGGAGACCAGTCATTTCTTTGATGCGACGATTAATCATATTCCCAACCTTATCTGGTATAAAGATAAAAATGGCATTCATGAAAAGGTCAATGACAGCTTCTGCAAAACGGTTAATAAAACAAAGCAGCAGGTAGAAGGGCGGGGGCATGCTTACATATGGGATGTGGAGCAGGATGATCCTGCCTGTATAGAGTCAGAACGTGAGGTTATGAGTAAGCAAAAGACCTTTGTATCGGAAGAGACGATTCAGACAGGGGCAGGGACCAGAACACTTACCACATATAAATCACCATTGTATGATTTGGACGGAAGCGTGATGGGAACTGTGGGCGTGGCAATTGACGTAACACAGGAACGGGCATATGAGAAAGAAATCATACAGAAAAATCAGTCCCTGGAAAAGATATTTACCACCATTGACTGTGGTGTGATCCGTCATACGGCAGACGGAAAGGAGCTTTTAAGTATCAATCGGGCAGCCCTTGAAATCTTAGGGTATGAGTCCCGGGAAGAACTGATGGAGGACGGATTTGACATGATCGCAGAAAATGTTCTTGAGGAGGACAAGGAAAAACTGCGTGAATGTATTAAGAAGCTGGAAAAAGAAGGGGACAATGTCAGCACGGAATACAGGATACGACACAAGAATGGCGATATTATACATATCATGGGTAATGTTAAGCTTCTAAAGGAGGATGGAAGATTAATTTATCAGCGTTTTATTCTGGACTGCACAGCACAGAAGCTTCAGCAGAAGGAAAATGAAAGATGGCAGATGGAGCTGGTTAAGGCGCTTAGTATTGATTATAAGATCGTCTGCTACTTTGATCTGGATACGGATATGGGGATTCCGCTTCGTGATGACGAAGAAGATATAAGAGTCTTTTCTTTTGCATCGGAAGGAAAAATTTCCTTCAGGGAAAGTATGGAAAACTACATACGGGAATTTGTGCATGAGGAAGATCAGGAAGAACTTAAGAAATTTTCATCTGCCGGATATTTAAAAGAAGAACTGGCGGAAAAAAATCAGCATCATGTGAATTACCGTATTTATTCGAAGGGAGAAATAAAGTATTTCCAGTTAAAAGTGGTTAAGGCCGGAAAATGGGGCGAACAGCATGGCATTGTTGCAGGGTTCCGCAGTGTGGATGAGGAAATCCGCAGTGAAATGGAAAAGAAAACTCTTTTGGAAAATGCGCTTATGCAGGCAAATCAGGCAAACAAGGCAAAGAGTACTTTCCTTTCCAATATGTCTCATGACATCAGGACGCCAATGAACGCCATCGTTGGATTTACGACGCTTGCCATTACACATCTTGATGATAAGGAACAGGTGGAAGAGTACCTCAAGAAGATTATGACATCCGGAAATCATCTTTTAAGCCTGATTAATGATGTTTTGGATATGAGTCGTATTGAAAGCGGAAAAATGCACTTGGATGAAAAGCCATGCAGACTGCCGGATATTCTTCACGGACTGCGCAATATACTTCAGGCGGATGTACATGCAAAGCAATTGGAGTTGTATATTGATGCGGTGGATGTATGGGATGAGAACATTTATTGCGATAAACTGCGGTTAAATCAGGTTCTTTTAAATCTGCTGAGTAATGCGGTTAAGTATACCGGAGCAGGCGGTACGATCAGTATGCGGATTACAGAAAAGCCCGGTGCACAGAAGGGCTATGCAAATTATGAATTTCATATTAAGGATACCGGCATTGGTATGAGTGAAGAATTTGTTGCGCATATATTTGAACCTTTTGAGAGGGAAAAGAGCAGTACCATCAGTGGAATTCAGGGCACTGGACTTGGCATGGCAATCACCAAAAACATCGTAGATATGATGAATGGAACAATTGCAGTGAAAAGTGAGCAGGGGGTAGGAACGGAAGCAACTGTCTGTCTTACCTTCCGTCTGAATACCGGGGTAATAGAGCCAAGAGACATACCGGAATTAAAGAACTGCAGGGCTCTGGTGGTGGATGATGATTTTAATACCTGTGACAGTGTTACCTATATGCTGGGACAGATTGGAATGCGGGCAGAGTGGACTTTGTCAGGAAAAGAGGCATTGCTGCGTACACGCCAGGCAGTTACAAGGAATGATATTTATGATGTATATGTGATTGACTGGATGCTGCCTGATATGAACGGGATTGAAGTTACCAGAAGAATCAGAAAGGAAATGGGAGATGATGTGCCCATCATTCTTCTTACTGCATATGACTGGCTGGATATTGAGGATGAAGCAAAGGAAGCGGGTATTACTTCTTTTTGCAGCAAGCCTTTATTCTTATCCGAACTGCGAAGCTGTCTGCATTCCATTGTAAGTTCGGAAGAGACACAAGGGCAGAAAAGCGAAGAAGAGTCAGAGAAAAGATATGCCGGACGTATTCTTTTGGCAGAGGATAATGAACTGAATCAGGAAATTGCAGTGGCAATTTTGGAAAATGCAGGTTTTACCACTGAAGTTGCCATGAACGGAAAAATTGCCGTAGATATGCTTGAAAAATCTGAACCCGGCTATTATCAGCTTGTACTTATGGATGTGAGAATGCCGGTGATGGACGGATATGAAGCAACGAAGCTGATTCGCAGGCTTGACAATAAGAGTCTTGCTTCAATTCCAATTTTGGCTATGACAGCAAATGCCTTTGAAGAAGACAGGCAGGAGGCATTAAGAAGCGGTATGAATGGACACCTGGCAAAGCCGATTGATGTGGAGGCTTTATTTGATGCATTGGATAAAATCTTAAAATAAAAATAAATTATGGAGGTATTTTGTTATGGTTAAATTTTTTGGAAAATCGGTTTACAAAGGAATTGCAATCGGCCCGGTAATGGTTCTTAGAAAAGAAGAACAGCAGGTAAAAAGAAACAAGGTCGAAGATCCGGCAGGAGAGATTGCAAGAGTAGGGCAGGCAGTTGAGAAAGCAAAACAACAGCTTCAAAAGCTTTATGACAAGGCAGTGGTAGAAGTGGGGGAAGCCAGTGCTGCAATTTTTGAGGTGCACCAGATGATGCTGGAGGATGACGATTATCAGGAGGCAATCAGCAATCTGATTAAGACAGAACAGGTAAGTGCGGAATATGCTGTGGCTGTAACCGGAGATAATTTTTCAGAAATGTTTGCCGGAATGGATAATGATTACATGAAAGCCAGAGCAGCGGATGTTAAGGATATTTCAAACCGTCTGATCCAGTGCCTTTCCGGTGATGGCGAAAATGACTTTAACTTTTCCGAGCCTTCTATTATCGTTGCTGACGATTTAAGCCCCAGTGAAACGGTACAGATGGATAAGGAAAAAATTCTGGCATTTGTTACGGTACATGGTTCAGCCAACTCTCATACTTCAATTCTTGCACGTATGATGAACATTCCTGCGTTGATTGGAGTTCCTTTGGAACTTGATAAGATCAAATCCGGTACCAGAGCGGTGGTTGACGGAATCAAGGGAGAAGTGATTTTTGATCCAAGCGAGGCCGTGTGTGAGGAAACAGAGCAAAAGCTGGAGCAGGAAAAGGAAAAAATGCGCCTTTTACAGGAATTGAAGGGCAAGGAAAATGTTACTTTGAGCGGGAAGAAAGTCAATGTATATGCCAATATCGGCGGTGTAGGCGATGTGGGATATGTACTTGAAAATGATGCAGGCGGAATTGGTCTGTTCAGAAGTGAATTTTTATATCTTGGAAGAGACAATTTCCCTACGGAAGAAGAACAGCTTCAGGCATACAGGCAGGTTCTTCAGACTATGGGAGAAAAGAAGGTAATTATTCGTACGCTGGACATTGGAGCGGATAAACAGGTGGATTATTTTAATCTTGGAAAGGAAGATAATCCTGCATTGGGTTATCGGGCAATCCGCATCTGTTTAAAACAGCCAGATATTTTTAAGACACAGCTTCGTGCACTGTTCAGGGCAACCGTGCATGGAAACCTTTCTATTATGTATCCTATGATTACTTCCACAGAAGAAGTGAAAAAGATTTATGAAATTGTGGAAGAAGTAAAAAAGGAACTGGAAGCAGAGCAGATTCCATTCAAAAATCCGGAGCAGGGTATCATGATCGAGACGCCGGCAGCAGTTATGATTGGTGATGAACTGGCACAGATGGTAGACTTTTTCAGTATTGGAACAAATGATTTGACACAGTATACGCTTGCCATAGACAGGCAGAATGAAAAACTGGATGATTTTTATAATCCTCATCACAAAGCAATCCTGCGGATGATCCAAATGGTAGTCGACAGCGCCCATAAATATGGAAAATGGGCCGGAATCTGCGGGGAACTGGGGGCAGACCTGGAACTGACGGAAGAGTTTGTTAAAATGGGATTAGATGAATTGTCAGTTTCGCCGTCCATGATTCTGCCTTTAAGAAAATGTATCAGAGAACTTTCCTGATTTCACCCTCGCGGCAGTCGCCAAGGTCATGCAAGCATGACTTTGGCTCGTTGCTCGCGGAAATAAAAATTTTAAAGGGTTTGCTTTCGCAGAAAAAGAACATGTGGGAAAGGAATGAGGATTAAAATGAAAAAGCAGGTTTCGGAGGCGGAAGAAATTTTTGAAAGCAGATTAAAGAGGCATCATGACGAGCTGCGCTGGCTTTATATGGAGCTGTATGATAACAGTTCCATGTTTGCGGAACTGTGCGATCATATGAAGCTGTTTTATGAAAAAAGAAATAACGAGCTGAAAAAGAGTGATCAAAAAAGAGAACAGGATCATGGCTGGTATCAGCAGAATGATATGCTGGGGATGATGTTTTATATTGACAACTTTGCAGGCAATATGAAGGGTGTGGAGGCAAAACTTGACTATCTGGAGGAATGCAAGGTCAATTATGTGCATCTGATGCCTTTTCTTGACACGCCGCCGGATCGTTCAGATGGAGGATATGCAGTATCTGATTTTCGTAAGGTGCAGAAAAAGTTAGGTTCCATGAAGGATTTGGACAGTCTGACTGCCGCCTGCCATAAAAAGGGTATTAATGTATGTATGGATTTTGTTATGAACCATACTTCTGAGGAGCATGAATGGGCTAAAAAAGCCCGTCAGGGGGACGGAGAGTATATGAGCCGCTACTTTTTCTTTGACAATGAAGAAGAGCCTGCTATGTATGAAAAGACAGTTCCCCAGGTGTTTCCCACAACAGCACCGGGTAATTTCACCTGGCTTGAAGATGCAGGGCACTTTGTAATGACAACATTTTACCCCTATCAGTGGGATTTGAATTACAAAAATCCAAGGGTATTTAATGAAATGATGTACAATTTTCTTTATCTTGCAAACAGAGGAATTGACATTATCCGTATTGATGCAGTGCCTTACATCTGGAAAGAATTAAACACTTCCTGCAGAAATTTGAAGCAGGTACATACCATTGTGCGCATGATGCGTATGATTAGTGAAATCGTCTGCCCGGGCATTCTTTTGCTGGGGGAAGTGGTTATGGAGCCTGAGAAGGTGACGCCTTATTTCGGCACTGTGGAGAAACCGGAATGCCATATGCTTTATAATGTTACCACTATGGCAACAACCTGGCATACGGTGGCAACCAGGGATGTGAAGCTGTTAAAAAAACAGCTTGATATTGTGAACTCACTGCCAAAGGAATATATCTTTTTAAATTATCTCCGCTGCCATGATGATATCGGCTGGGGGCTTGACTATGGAACATTGATGCTGGAGGGGCTGGGAGAAAAGTCGCATAAGCAGTATTTAAATGATTATTTTCAAGGTTATGCAGGGGAAAGCAACAGTCGGGGAGAGCTTTATAATGCAGATCCGGTCACTGGAGATGCCAGATTCTGTGGAACAACAGCTTCCATGTGCGGCATAGAAAAAGCAGGTGAAAACAAGGACGAGGAAGCAATGGAAAGAGCCATAAGGTTTGATCTGACGCTTCATGCATATATGTTCATGCAGTCGGGAATTCCCGTTTTATACAGCGGGGATGAAATTGGACAGTTAAATGACTACACTTACAAGGATGATCCCAATAAGGCAGCAGATTCCCGTTACATTCACCGTGGAGCAATGAACTGGAAGTGGGCGGAGAATGTGAAAGACAGGAATACTGTGGAAGGAAAGATCTTTCAGGGATTGAGCCGCCTTGAAGAAATTCGCAAATCAGAAAAAGTGTTTGTTTCAAGTGCGGATGCATGGACAATCGAAACCTGGGACCAGTCCATATTAGGCATTGGCAGATATTATGAAGATGAAAAAATAATTGGACTGTTTAATTTCAGCGAATATGACAAAACCGCGTGGATCAATGAAACAGACGGTGAGTATGTGGATTTGATTTCGGGGGAAGAATTAAGACCGGTTGATGTTAAAATTCCTGCTTATGGGTTCTGTTATTTAAAAAGGAAATAAATAAAAATCCCTTATTTATGCGACTGTTTTCAATAATCTGCATAAATAAGGGATTTCTGTTTTTAAGCTGCTGACGGGAATCGGACCCGTGACCTCCGCACTACCAATGCGACGCTCTACCGACTGAGCCACAGCAGCCTGCAATGTCTTTTGGACATCAACAGAATGTATTTTACCATAGCTTTCCTTATCTTGTCAATCTGATTTTTACGGGTTTTTACAGGTGGAAACTTTTTGCAGTAACTGCTATAATAAAGAGCATATCCGGGAGTTATTCCGGGTGAAAAGTTAAAGAAGCGGTTTCAGGTTCGCGGGGTAATGGCAGGAGTGGAGGATTGCTATGCCACAGATAGCAGGATTGACAAGACAGTACATACAAGTGAAACGGGAGAAAACGAATACGGTTTCTTATGGCGGGGATCAGGGCTTTTTTCGTGAGGCTTCCGGATCGGCGGAGGATGAAAGAAAAAAACGTCTGGGATGCGGAATTATAGCTTTTTGTGATCTTCTTCTTTATCTGGCAGGAACCGATCCGGTTTATCAGATTCAGGAAATCAAAAGATATTCAGACCGGATGCTTACGGAGAGTGAGTATAAGGCCTGTTTTAATTTTATATATGAGTTTTTGGGAGGTTTGCCAAAGAAAGGAAGTAAGGGACTTAGCGGTTTTAGATTGAGCCGAAAGTTCAACCGGATGGCAGGAGATAAAAATTGGAAGCTTAAGGCCATATGGGGGTGGAGCGGACGAAAACTGTTTCAAAGAATGACCAGAATGCTGGAGCGGGATATTCCGGTGATTTTATGCATTCCCATGATGCTTTTCAAAAAGGATAAGGGAAAGGGAGCCGCGTTTTATAAAAAAGAGGAAAAAACATATCGCAGGGCATGTACTGTCTCAGAACATTATGTGGTGGTAACAGAGATTATTGAAGAAAAAGAAGGCATTTATTTAGGGGTATCTTCCTGGGGAGAAAAATATTATGTTAACTGGAAGGAATATGAGGAATTGATACATACACATTTTCTGGGAACAATATTAGGGAACATTTTATATATTAAATGAAAGCAGCAGGTTTATGGCAATGAAAAAATACGATATGCTTACGGACAGTGCAGGAAAATCTTTGTTCTTTTTTGCACTTCCCATGATTTTGGGAAATCTTTTTCAACAATTTTATTCTACCGTAGACTCTATTATTGTGGGGCAGTTTGTTGGTGAGAAAGCTCTTGCAGCAGTTGGTGCATCCTATTCACTAACTACAGTTTTTATAATGATTGCTATTGGAGGAGGAATAGGGGCTTCAGTAATCACATCTCAATATTTGGGAGCAGCGCTTTACCAAAGAATGAAAACTTCCGTCAATACAGCGCTGCTCTCCTTTCTGATAGTAAGCGTTTTCTTAGGTGGGATTGGGCTGGTTTTCAGCAGAAGTATACTGATTTCACTTAATACTCCGGATAATATTTTAGAGGATGCAATCCTGTATCTGAAGATTTATTTTGCAGGACTTCCCTTTCTTTTTATGTATAATATATTGTCCTCTATTTTTAATGCATTGGGAAATTCAAAGACGCCTTTGTATTTGCTGATTTTTTCCTCCTTATTGAATATTGTAATGGACTTGGCGCTGGTTGGAGGCTTGGGACTTGGAGTGGCAGGGGCAGCAGCGGCAACAGTATTTGCGCAGGGGTTATCAGCAGTCATTTCCTTCTGCCTGCTTTTAAGAACATTAAGGCGGTATGATAAACAGGAAGGAGAAAAAGCACTGTTCGATGTGCAGATGTTTGGAAATATGGTAAAAGTGGCGATTCCTTCTATGGTACAGCAGTCTATCGTTTCCATTGGCATGCTGCTGGTGCAGTCCGTGGTAAATGGCTTTGGCTCTTCTGTTTTGGCAGGATATACAGCAGGAATGCGTATTGAATCTATCTGCGTGGTGCCTATGATTGCATCAGGCAATGCGGTTTCCACTTTTACAGCACAGAACCTTGGAGCAGGGCAGATTGAACGGGTGAAGAAGGGATATTTTGCAGCGGTGAAAATGGTGGCGTCCTTTGCGGTGATTATTTGTCTGGTGCTTACCCTTTTTCATGAATATATTATCAGATCATTTTTAGAAGCCGGCAGTGCACCAGCCGCTTTTGAAACAGGAAATTCTTATCTTACCTTTATTGCGTTTTTCTTCGTCTTTTTGGGGCTGAAAGCGATTACGGACGGAGTTTTAAGAGGGGCCGGAGACGTGCTGGTATTTACCCTGGCCAACCTGATTAACCTGGGGATACGTGTTGTGGCAGCTTTTACCCTGGCGCCGCTAATTGGAGTACAGGGGGTATGGTATGAGGTTCCTATGGGCTGGGCGTCCAATTACCTGATTACT
>VSNT01000117.1 GCA_009774465.1 Lachnospiraceae bacterium | reverse complement strand
AAAGGTAAGTAGATGAAAGAATGGGAAAAAAATTCTTTTAAACATGCATTGGCAGGCTTTGGGGCGCTGGTGATGGCAGCGTGCGCTTTAGCGGCGGCGCTGGTTATTTATGTAGATCCTTTTTTTCATTATCATGCTCCGTTAAAGGGATTTCCTTATCTGGTAGATAATCAACTGTCCCAGAATCCGGGAATGGCTTCTCATATGGAATATGACAGTGTCATTCTTGGCTCATCCATGACGGTAAATTTTCAAACCACATGGTTCCAGGAGCTGATGGGGCTGAATACCATTAAACTCAGTTACAGCGGGGCCTATCCCAAAGACCAGGCAAATATTATGGATATTATCTTTAAAAGTGATAACAACAAAAGGGATAAAAGGATAAAAAAAGTTTTTCTGGGCGTGGATGTTATCACCTATACAGGGGGCGTGGAGGAAACAAAATATCCCATACCGGAATATTTGTATGATGAGAATTATTTAAACGATATTAAATATGTTTTAAATAAGGATGTGATTCTCAACTACATTCTGCGGCCTGTGGCTGATCCGGAACCTACGGATTTGTCTAATGTGTACGCAAGCTGGTGGACGGAAGAATATTACAGTGAACAGTGGGTGCTTCACAATTATGCTTCTCCAGAGAAGGTAGAGGAGAAAACGCTGCCGGATGCATACCTTCCATCAACGAAGAAGAATCTTGATATAAATATCTGTCCCTATATTGAATCGAATCCGGAAACGGAATTTATCATATTTTTCCCACCATATAGTATTTTGTTCTGGAATGATGTGATTATGGAAAACCATCTTGATGCCACCATAGAGGAATACAGATATATTGCAGAGAGATTAAATGCCTATGAAAATGTGAAGGTTTATTTTTTCCCGGATCAGGAGGAAATTATCTGCGACCTGAACAATTATGCTGATTACAGTCATTATCATCCTCAATTTAACCGCTATATGACGGAATGCTTTGCAAATGGAGAATGCCTGGTAAGAAAAGAAGGAGCGGGGGATGGAAAGACGATAGAGGAATATCTGGAGCATATGAGAGAAATCGCAGAAAACTTTGATTATGCGGAACTGCTTTCGCGCAGGGGGTAGAAATTTTTGGGGATGCAGCGAGTAGATTTTATGTAAACCACGAATGCTGCGCGCAGCAAGGCACCCTTACGAAAAAGGATACGCTGTTAAAAACACCGCAGCAGGCTTAGAGTAAGCTTACTGCGGTATTTTGGCTTTGCCGGTTTATTTTATTCCCGCGGGGTGTTTCACTCTGCGGTGGTGGAAGTCACGGTGCCCATCCTGTTATTGATGATATCTGCAATTCTCTCCGCCAGCTTTTCACGTCCGGCGTTGTTGTAGTGAAGGTGGTCGTTCATGTACTCCTCATAATTGTCTTCATTAATGGTTCCAAAGTAATTATCGATAAAGGAAACGCCGCAGTCCATTGCCACATCGGATTCTTTTACCAGATAGTGATTCAAAGTTCCATTTCCCATATCAGTGGTAGTTCCATTATGAAGCTCTCCGTTTTCATCCATGTATCTGGCATAAGTAGGAGACATTACAAAAATACGGATATAGGGCCAGGTGGATTTGATATTTTCAATGGTTGTCCGAAGACCGCCGGTAAATGCAGTAACATCGTTTGGATTATCAGGGTTGTCGGAAGGCGTTCCCATGTTGTAATCGGTGCTGTCATACATAATGATGATTATATCCACCTTGTTCATATCCACTGTTTTCATTACTTCCACAGTCTCGGCATATCTGGGATCCGGTTCATCATTTGCAATAGAAGAAATTGCAGTAAATTCATTGTTTCGGAAACACTCTACCACATAAAACAGGTTAAAGTGGTCTTTTGTATATTCCGGATTGTAAATTGGATATTTACAGGCAGCCGAAGAATCAGGAAAACCACAGTCATAAACGGTGGAATTGGTTTTTGATGCAATCTGTGCAGCCAGTCCGGTGCTTCCTCTGTCATCAGAAAAGGGATTATTACCGAGACAGAGAATGGTGGTTTCCCCGTCATCTTCCCGTCCTGCAAGGAGAGAGGAATCCATAGGAATAATCATGTCAAGGGTTTCAATATCAAATTGTGATGTATCAACATCCTCTGTATTCGTATCTAAAGGAGTACCCTGATTCCACTTATATAATCTGTAAACAGCTATTGCTGCAATCAGAAGAATTGCCGCAAGAAGAATCAAATGTAAAATAAGCTGTGAACCGCCTTTTTTGGGGGCAGAAGTTTCTTCCATAGTTTCATTTGGTTTCATAATAATCTATCCTTTCGTTAAAGCAATTAAACATTATTCTACTATTTTTTATATAAAAAATCCATATATTCAGAAAAATTTAAGATACCGGTAACAATTAAATACGCAAAAAATCCTTCTTAGAAATGCCGGGCAAATCTAAGAAGGATTTTTTGGCTGAATTTTTCATAAGGGGAAATCTGAAGTCATTGTGCTTGTGTTATGCTGCATTTCCATCACATTCCTTTGTGCTTTGGAAGCCAATAGAGTGGTAAGGGGAAGATTAGCTGTGTTTTGTGATTGAAGCTCCTTATACCACTTGCTGTACTTATACATTCGATATGTAGTCTTAAGTTTATTGAGCTGCTGTTCATCTGCACAGGCATTTTTATATGCCTCACGTTGAGCCATATCCAAATCTACATAATCCAGATAAGAAATCTGAAGCTCAGTTAAAGGATCAGCACATTTTGGACAGATCATCTTATGTCCGTTTAGCATGAAAATACGGTGACAACGTTTGCAGTAATGCATGTACATCATATAGGCTACCTCTTTCTTCAAACAAACATAATGGTCAAGTCGTATTTAAGTTTACAAGAAATGCAAAAAAAGTCAATAACTTATAGGTGATATTCGTCGGTATTTAACGGCATAAAATGAGAAAAAATTATGTTAACTGTCATATTTCTAAATATTAAGCCTTTTTAACACTTTAAAAAACAAAATAATTGTGTAAAGCTGGTATAAATGTTATAATAACAAGGAACGCAATTTTTTGGAAAGTATAAATGTTACAGAAATGTTAAATTTGGAGGGTTTACATAAATGAGTAAATTTGGAGGTTTGCTGGGAAAAGGCAAAAAGAAAAACAGACGTGATTATAGAAGAAGAAAAAACGAAGAACTGGAATGGGTGGAGTTTGAAGATGAGGAATATGAAGATGAAGAAGACGATTACGAGGATGAGGAAGAGATAGAGGAAGAGGATTATTACGAAGAAGACTACTACGAGGATGAAGAAGAGATAGACGAAGAAGATTACTACGAAGAAGATGACGGGGAATATTATGAAGACGAGGAAGAGATAGAGGATGAAGAAGATTATTACGAGGAAGAGGATGAGGAATATTATGAAGATGAGGAAGAGATAGAGGACGAAGAGGATTATTACGAGGATGAAGAAGATTACTACGAAGAAGATGAGGAAGACTATTACGAAGATGATGAAATAGAAGATGACGACGAGTATTATGAAGACGAAGAAGACGATGATGATGATGAAGTTCCCGAGGGCTTTTTCGGGAAAATAGGATATAAGATTACTCATATGTCCGCGGTGGATCACATTGTGGCTTTTACCGGAGCAGCGGTTCTTGTGCTTGCGGTGGTCACAGGCACCCTGTATCTGAGTGCAAGAAGCAGTAAACAGCAGATCGAAACCTTTGCAGAGGTTGGCGTCGGCATGGAAGATATTGGCGTGATCGGAGAAGCGGGATTACTGGCGATTTCCGATGCCCAGGCAGCCAGGGTTATGGTGGCGGAGATGGAGCAGCAGGTGGAGGAGCCTGTGGACGAAAAAGATGAGAGTGGAAAAATCGGTGTTACGATGAATCTCACCTCCATCCAAAAGGATTTAAAGATTAAATTCATTAATAAAAAGACCGGAAAGCTGATTCCAAACATTCAGTTTACAGTGGAAATTGAAAAGCCCTCGGGAGGTACCTATACCAAAGAAGATGATGATAAAGATGGAATTATTTACCTGACAGACATTGAAGCAGGGAAATATAAGGTGAAAATTATTGCTCCGGCTTCTGATAGCGAATACAATATTTCTACGGAAGCAATTGCAATTACGGTAAAGGATACCATTGAATATAAAAAGGTTGACGTTGCTGATGAAGTAAAGACAGAATCCCAGGTAAACGCAGCAGTGGAAGACACCAAGGTAAATGAAACTGTGGTGGAATCTACCAATACGGATACAGTGGAATGGGTGGAATCCACTAAGACAATCATTGATGGAACACAAAAAGACGAATACAGTTATGAAAAAGTAGATAAGAGTCAGATTGCAGATCCGGGGAAAAGCGCTTCTTTAGGCTTTCGGCTGCTTTCGGCAACTCAGAGCGAATTGGAAAACCCGGACGGGGAGGTTTCGGCTACGGAGCAGCCTACCCAGGAGCCTACGGAAGAACCCACTCAGGTGCCAACCCAGGAACCTTCTCCCTCGGCAGAGCCTACGGAAGAACCTACCCAGGTACCTACTACAGAGCCTACTGCGGCGGCTACTCCTACCACCACGCCTACTGCATCAGCATCAGTAACGCCTACAGTAACCCCTAAGGTGTCCCCTTCGGTTTCGCCCAGCGTATCTCCTTCGGTGACGCCTACAGCCACGCCTTCGGTAACGCCTACAACATCTCCAAGCGCTACTCCTACGGCAACGCCTAACGGGGCAAAAACAGATACGAAAAGTATTTTAAAATCTACCAGCGGAGAAACCCTTTATATAAAGAAAGACGGAAATTATGTGGAGGCAAAATATGCCGATTATTATACCGCATCCGAATTTTTCCGGAAGGTTACCCAAACCACTGGTGAATATCGGTACACAGGCTGGCAGACAATCGACGGTGTGACCTATTTCTTTGACAAAAATGGAAATAAGGTGACAGGAGAACAGGTAATACAGGGAGCAAAATACAGCTTTAACAGCGATGGCTCTTTAAACAACAGTTCAGGTCATTTGGGAATAGACGTTTCAAAGTGGAATGGAAATATTGACTGGAACGCGGTGAAAAACAGCGGCGTTTCCTATGTGATTATCCGCTGCGGCTACAGAGGATCAACCACCGGCGCACTGATAGAAGATCCCATGTTCAGGAGTAATATTCAGGGGGCCACCAAGGCGGGGCTCAAGGTGGGAATTTATTTCTTTACCCAGGCAGTGAATGAAGTGGAAGCAGTTGAGGAAGCTTCTATGGTATTGAGTCTGATAAGTGGATATAATATCAGTTATCCGGTATTTTTGGATGTGGAAGCCACAAGTGGAAATAACGGACGTGCAGACGGTATCAGCGTGGCCGCCAGAACAGCAGTGTGTAAGGCGTTCTGCCAGACTATTTCAAATTCCGGATACAGGGCAGGAATCTATGCAAACAAAACATGGCTGAACAGTTTCATTGATACCCCCAGCCTTACCGGCTACAAGATCTGGCTGGCACAGTACGCGGCAGCGCCAAGCTATACGAGAACCAAATATGATATGTGGCAGTATTCTTCCAAGGGAAGGGTAAGCGGTATCAGCAAAGAAGTTGACATGAATATCAGTTATATGGGATACTAAGAAAATAAAGAATGTTTAGATAAGAAAGGTTGAAGGTTGAAAAATTACACAATGAGAACTTACTTGGTAACAGGGGGAGCCGGATTTATCGGTTCAAATTATATTCATTATATGTTTAAAAAATATGACAATGAAATCAGAATCATTAATGTAGATGCACTTACTTACGCAGGAAATCTTGAAAACCTTAAAAGTCTGGAGGGCAGGGAAAATTACACATTTGTAAAGGCTGATATCTGTGATAAGGAAGCGATTTCCAAAGTATTTGCAGAAAATGAGATTGACAGAGTGGTGCATTTTGCGGCGGAAAGCCATGTGGACAGAAGTATTAAAACACCGGAAATTTTTGTACAGACCAATGTGCTTGGAACCGCAGTTATGTTAAACTGCGCCAAGGCTGCCTGGGAAAATCCGGATGGCACCTTTAAAGAGGACAAGAAATTTTTGCATGTATCCACAGATGAGGTTTATGGCTCCTTAGAGGAAGATGGCGGATATTTTTATGAAACCACGCCATATGCGCCTCACAGCCCATATTCAGCAAGCAAGGCCAGCTCGGACATGCTGGTTAAGGCCTATATGGATACCTATAAATTTCCTGCAAATATTACAAACTGTTCTAATAATTATGGCCCTTACCAGTTTCCTGAAAAGCTGATTCCGCTGATTATTAACAATGCGCTGCAGGGAAAGAAGCTGCCTGTCTACGGGGATGGAAAGAATGTCCGCGACTGGCTTTATGTGGAAGATCATGCCAAGGCAATTGATATGGTGCAGGAAAAGGGCAGACTTTTTGAGACTTATAATGTAGGCGGCCACAATGAAAAGCAGAATATAGAGATTATTCATATTATTTTAGATACCCTGCAGGAAATGCTTCCCGAAGAAGATCCCAGAAAGAAGCTGGTAAGTGAAGATCTGATAACGTTTGTGGAAGACCGCAAGGGACATGACAGAAGATATGCCATAGCTCCCGATAAGATTAAGGCTGAGATTGGATGGGAGCCGGAAACCATGTTTAAAGAAGGAATTAAACGCACCATAGCATGGTTTTTTGAACACGAAGAATGGATGAAAAATGTAACCAGCGGAGATTATCAGAAGTATTATGATGATATGTACAAAAACCGCTGAAAATTCTACCCTGATTATCGCCTGCCCGGGCAGGATTGAGAAGTGGGAGTGATTTACAATCACTCCCATTTTATGGTATACTTATAAAAGTTTTTGGCAGCAAATATTTTGAGAATATAACCCTTAAATGTAACAGAACTTTGAATAAATAAAAATGGAGGAGCAAGATGAAAGGAATTATTTTGGCCGGAGGTTCGGGCACAAGACTTTATCCGCTGACCAAGGCAATCAGCAAACAGATTATGCCGGTTTATGATAAGCCTATGATTTATTATCCCTTGTCAACATTAATGCTGGCAGGAATCAGAGAGGTGCTGATTATTTCCACTCCCAGAGATCTGCCTGTTTTTGAGGCGCTTTTGGAGGATGGAAGCCAGCTTGGCATGTCTTTTTCCTATGCGGTGCAGGAAAGTCCCAGAGGGCTTGCGGATGCATTCATTATTGGCGCTGATTTTATTGGAAAGGATAATGTAGCGCTTGTCTTGGGGGACAATATCTTTTACGGGCAGAGTTTTTCAAGAGTGCTTAGAGAAGTGGCTTCCAGAGAAAAAGGAGCGACTATTTTCGGATATTATGTACGTGATCCCAGAGAGTATGGGGTGGTGGAGTTTGATCAGGCAGGGAAGGCTCTTTCCATAGAGGAAAAGCCCCAGAATCCCAAAAGCAATTACGCGGTGCCGGGGCTGTATTTTTATGATAATGATGTGGTGGAAATTGCAGCAAACGTAAAGCCTTCTGCAAGAGGGGAAATTGAAATCACCAGCATTAATAACGAGTATTTAAGAAGAGGCACGCTGCATGTGGAAACTTTAGGGAGAGGGTTTGCATGGCTGGATACGGGGAATCATGATTCTCTATTGGATGCGGCTGACTTTGTAGCGGCTTTCCAGAAAAGACAGGGACTGTATATTTCCTGCATAGAAGAAATTGCGTATAAAAGAGGCTTTATTAACAGGGAGCAGCTTCTTAAGCTGGCGGAGCCTTTGATGAAGACGGATTATGGGAAATATATGAAGGAAGTGGCCGACGGGCTATAATTTGATGTCTTTATAAAATAACAAGCGATTTTTAATACTGAGGAAAGAGAGGAAGAAAAACGGATTATGGGAAAAATAACAGTGGAAACATGTGAAATTGAAGGATTAAAAGTAATTACTCCGGCTGTTTTTGGGGATGAGCGTGGTTACTTTATGGAGACTTATAATTATAACGATTTTAAGGAAGTGGGAATTGATCAGGTATTTGTTCAGGACAACCAGTCTGCTTCCGTAAAAAATGTGCTGCGTGGACTGCACTTTCAGATTAATCACCCCCAGGACAAGCTGGTGAGAGTTATTTCAGGGGAAGTGTTTGATGTTGCCGTAGATTTAAGGCAGGATTCAAAAACCTACGGGAAGTGGTTTGGCGTTGTTCTTTCCGCTGAAAATAAAAAGCAGTTTTTTATTCCGAAAAATTTTGCGCATGGTTTTGTGGTTTTGTCAGATTATGCGGAATTTGCATATAAATGTACGGACTTTTATCATCCCGGTGATGAAGGAGGACTTAAGTTTGACGATCCTGATATTGGCGTTAAATGGCCTTTTGAAGAAGGAACGGAACTGATTATGGCTGATAGGGATAAAAACTGGAGCAGTTTTAAAGAATATACAGAAAGCAGAAAGAACGGATAAGCAATATGGACAGCCATGTTAAAAATAACAAGCGTTTTCGAATTGAAAAACCGCCGAAAATCTTAGGGATTGGCATTTTTTGGGGAATCTGCATTATCGTTGCAATCATGGTGCTGACGCATAATAATCCTCTGGCGCCCGATCCCTATACGGAAAACCTGAAAAAGTACTGCGCCTGCGCGCTGCTTGCACTGGCAGCCATTATTTTTGGTGTGTATTATGACAGAATGTTTATTATCCCAAGAGAACTGTTTCAAAGCAGAGAGCTGATTTGGAAGCTTGCAAAAAATGATTTTAAGAAGCGGTATGCAGGTTCTTATCTGGGGTTTGTCTGGGCGCTGGTGCAGCCGGTGGTGACGGTGGTCATGTACTGGATTGTTTTTGACAAAGTGTTTCAGACGCGCTCTCAGATGGTTTCAAGTGGTGTTGAAGTCCCTTATGTATTGTTTCTTACGTCGGGGCTGGTACCCTGGTTTTATTTTTCAGAAGCCATTACCAACGGGACAAATGCGCTTCTGGAATACAGTTATCTGGTAAAGAAGGTGGTTTTCAATATCAGTATTCTGCCTATTATCAAGCTGATAGCGGCAACTTTTATCCATATCTTTTTTGTGGCAGTGCTTTTGATTGTTGCTGCATGCTACGGATATTTTCCCACGCCTTATACCCTGCAGATTATTTATTACAGCTTCTGTATGTTTGTTCTGGTACTTGCCATGAGCTATTGTACCTGCGCTATTGTGGTATTTTTCAAGGATCTGGCCCAGATTATTAATATCGGTCTTCAGGTTTTCATGTGGGCAACACCGATTTTATGGAATATTGGTATGCTGAATGACGACAATGTCATTACATTATTTAAGTTAAATCCCCTTGTTTATATTGTAAATGGATTTCGGAATGCAATTTACGGGGATGAATGGTTTTGGGAACACTTCTATTCATCGACTTATTTTTGGATATTTACGGTTACACTGTTTTGCGTGGGTTCATTGATATTCAAAAGGTTAAAGGTACACTTTGCAGATGTGCTTTAGGAAAGCGGATTAAATTTGTGCCGGAGCGCCAGCAAAGCCATGTCTTTGCCGGGACGTTTCGGAATGGAGATTAACATGGAAGAAAAAAAGACCATTATAGAAGTAAAAGAGCTGGAAAAGGCATATAAGCTTTACGATAAACCTTCGGACAGATTAAAGGAAGCATTGGGACTTGGCAGAAAAAAGCGTTATAAGGAGCATTATGCATTAAAGGGCGTGGACTTGTGTGTGTCCCAGGGGGAAACTGTTGGCATTATAGGAACCAATGGCTCCGGAAAATCAACTATTTTGAAAATTATTACCGGTGTTCTTAATCCCACGAAAGGTTCGGTACGGGTAAATGGAAGAATTTCAGCATTGTTAGAGCTGGGGGCAGGCTTTAACATGGAATACAATGGAATCGAGAACATTTATTTAAACGGTACAATGATGGGCTTTTCCAAAAAAGAAATTGATGCAAAAATGGACGATATACTGGGGTTTGCAGATATTGGAGATTATGTTTATCAGCCGGTGAAAACCTATTCCAGCGGTATGTTTGTGCGGCTGGCTTTTGCTCTTGCCATTAATATTGAGCCGGAGATCCTGATTGTGGATGAGGCATTGTCTGTTGGTGACGTATTTTTTCAGGCGAAATGTTATCACAAATTTGATGAATTTAAGCAGATGGGGAAAACAATTCTCTTTGTAAGTCATGATTTAAGCAGTATCAGCAAATACTGTGACAGGGTAGTGCTTTTAAATCAGGGTGTAAAATTAGGAGAGGGTTCTCCCAAGGAAATGATAGATGCCTATAAACAGGTGCTTGTAGGACAGTATCCCTTTGGAGGAGACAGTGATGATGAACTGCTTCATGATAAGGATATTAAGGCGGCGGCACAGGCTTCTGTAAAGGAGAAAGAAGGCGGCGACGGACTGACCAATCCTGAACTGCTTGAATATGGAACAAAGGCTGCCATGATTGAAGAATATTATGTGACAGATGCTGAGGGCAGAAGAAGCAGTGCGATTATAAAAGGACAAAAATGCAGTGTACATATGAAGGTGCACTTTGAAAGGGATATTCAGGCTCCCATTTTTGCGTTTACCATTAAAAACATTAAGGGTGTGGAAATAACAGGAACCAATACTATGGTTGAAAAAGCTTTTCTGGAACCTGTGCGGGCTGGTGCAGAAAAACAGATTACTTTTACCCAGAAGATTGACCTCCAGGGAGGTGAATATCTGCTTTCTTTAGGAGTAACCGGATATGAAAATGAAGATTTTCAGGTGTATCACAGATTATATGACGTGCTGAATTTGACGGTGATTTCCGACAAGGATACGGTAGGGTATTATGACACAAATTCAGAAATCACGGTAGTTGATGTATAAAAGAAAGGAAAGCTCATGAGGGAAGAAGGAAAAAGACCGGCGCCAATTCATTTAAAAGAAGGAGAACTGCTGGGGAAGCTGCCTGAAAAAATAGGAAATGTGACTTTAAATTATAAGTTTTATCCGGGGGAAGACCGCTACAGCGACGGTGTGATTGAAGATGAAATATTAAAGATTGTGAAGGATGCTTCCAGAGTGGAATACCCTTCTATTATTGAAGAGAGAAAAAGCTGGCCTGTTTTATACCATCTGTCACCTCTTCGGGGAAATATTGTGGACTGGCTTCCCATAAAGCCCACAGATAAAGTGCTGGAAATAGGTTCCGGCTGCGGAGCAATTACGGAAAAACTTTCGGAAAAAGCAAAAAATGTCACCTGCGTAGATTTATCCGCAAAAAGAAGCCATATTAATGCATACAGGAATCAGGATAAAGATAATATTGAAATTTATGTTGGAAATTTTGCGGATATAGAGCCTTCTCTTGATGTGGATTATGATTTTGCCTGTATGATAGGAGTTTTTGAATATGGACAGTCTTATATTGATTCAAAGACGCCTTATGAAGATTTTCTGAATATAATGAGAAAACATGTAAAAAATAACGGGCGTATTGTTATTGCAATTGAAAACAGGTTTGGTCTTAAATACTGGGCAGGGTGTAAGGAAGATCATTTGGGTACTTATTTTTCCGGGCTGGAAGGCTATCCTGATGGCGGAAGTGCGCGTACATTTACACGCCCCGGCCTGGAGAAAATCTTTGAAAGCTGCGGCGTGGAAAACTATTCTTTTTATTACCCTTATCCTGACTATAAATTTCCTACTGCAATTTATTCGGATAAGCGTCTGCCTGCTTCGGGCGAACTGACAGATAATATTCGTAATTTTGACAGAGACAGAATGGTGCTTTTTAATGAAAAGTATGTGTTTGACAGTATTACCAGGGAGCATTTATTTGATATTTTTTCTAATTCCTATCTGGTGGTGATCGGTGAGGACACCCAAATAGATTATGTAAAGTATTCCAATGACAGAGCTGTAGATTATGCGCTTAAAACGGAGGTTTTAGATACCCCTGACGGACGTGTGGTGCATAAGATTCCCTTAAGTGAGGAAGCAAAAGAGCATATCAAAGGCATGAAGCGTTCCTGTGAGCTTTTAAAGAAACGCTATGAGGGGAGTGAACTTTTGATTAATCCCTGTGAAATTTCTTCTGACGGAGAATATGCAGAATTTCCTTATGAAAAAGGGGTTACTTTGGAAGCACTTTTGGATGAGTGTTTGGAAAAGAACGATATGGAAGGATTCTACAGGCTGTTTGACCGGTATCTGGAATTAATTTCTTACGGGGAGGAATGTCAGGTAACAGATTATGATCTTATTTTTGCCAATATCCTGGTAGATGGTGACCATTGGACAGTGATTGATTATGAATGGACTGTGGAAAAGCAGATTCCAACATCAGAAATTGCATTCAGGGCCCTGTATTGTTATGTTTTGGAAGAAGAAAAACGCAATAAATTAAATCTTGATTTATTAATTAACAAAATGGGGATTACACAGCAGGAAGCGGAAGATTATCGGGAAAAAGAAGGGCGTTTTCAGAAGAAGGTTACCGGGAAACGAAAGTCTATGGGAGAAATCAGGGCATCTCTTGGTACCTATTGTGTTGATCATGTCTATTATACAAATCTC
>VSNT01000116.1 GCA_009774465.1 Lachnospiraceae bacterium | reverse complement strand
GGAGTAGGGGGACATGGTATGGGGAATGAGAAAATATTTCAGGTGGATTTGCCATTCCGTTACATTTTTAACAATCTCCACAGAAAAAGCAAACTCCGCAAATCGTGCCAAACATAAGCAAATCAGAGCATTTCAGGAGGAAATTTTATTATGATAAAAATATTATTTGTTTGTCACGGCAGCACGCCGGGAAGCCGGGAATTGGCGGCACTTGTGGGGCAGACCGGGGCAAATCGTGGCATTTGGGAAAGTGGGGTACTACTGTTTTACTACGAGTGAGGAAACGAAAAAAGAGCCTTTGATTCAAGCCCTTTTTTCATGATTATGTACTTGTTTTACTTTTTTAAGATGCCTGCTGCGGTTCTGCAAAAAGGCATTTTTCTAAAAGCATCTCTTTGCAGTCAGAATAGCCGAGTAAGTAGGCGAGCATCCCATACCGGGAGCCGAGAGCATTCTGCTCGCTGATGTAGCCGTCTATCAGCATTCTGGCTTCCTTCGACAGATCCATCTTATCCAGTTTGTCGGAGTATTCGTCCGATTTCCGGATGATCGCCTGATATTCCCCGTCACGGTTCGTGATGCCATTCATGACGCTGTTCATGCGGATGCCCATCAACTGGTACAATGCAGGTTCCATTCCCATCCAATCCCTCCTTCCTTGGTATCGTAGCTTACCTCTGAAACGGGGGATTAGCAAGCAAAAAAAGGAAAGAGCAAATATACAATTTTGATAGCAAAGAGTAGGGTTTTGTGTTATAATTTAAGGGAAAGGAAGAATGATATGGAAGTAGATATTCTGATAGATGAATTTACAGACTGCCTGGTAGAGAGAAAGACCGGGGAGCAGGTGGAAACAGAGTACCAGTTACGTTCAACGCCAATTAAGCCGAAAGACTATAAGGGCTGGAAGTTTGATTGGGGTAAGACGGAGAAAAACGGTTACAATATTTATGAATTGTTTTTAGCGGATGATGATACAGTGCAGGGAAGAATCTCGCTAAGGATAGATGGTGGTGTGGCAGATGTTGATATTGTTGAAACAGCGCCGCACAACTATGGCCATACAGGGAAATATCAAGGCGTAGGCGGCCATTTGTTTGCGATTGCCTGCCAGGTCAGTATGGAGGCAGGATGCGATGGCTTTGTAGCATTTACAGCAAAAAGCGATCTGATTGCATATTACCAGAGAGTCTTGAATGCACAAGTGGCAAGAGGACAGCGAATGTATATAGATGAAGCAGCAGCGGACATACTCATAGAGAAATATATTAGAAAGTAGGTGGTGGTATGTTGACGATGGAAAGAAAAAGAACCAGTTTGTTTGAGGATATTGCCGATTATGCGAAAGACGGTAGATTGACGGAACCGTCAGACGGAAAGCGTTATGAGTGGCGAAAAATGATTGATGCGGTAAAGGCGTTAGGCAGACCGCTTACGGACGAGGAAGCCGAGCAGTACCGGGTAAAATAGTATGGTAAAACCGCAATTTGTCGATTTATCGAATCGCAAAATAGGGTGGGGTAAATTCCTCATAGGTGGGGTAAAAGGGGGTAAAAGTCATCAAAATCTAACAGCGGCACAGGCGGCTATTCAGAAATAATGCATAGGAATTTTGGTACTCGCAGGCAAAAGTATTGAAGAATGGCTTAAAATCAAGGGTTTTAAGGCTTGGTGGGGTTCATCACGGTGGGTGGTGGACTCCACTTCTTTGCGTTTTTGATGCCGCTGATAGGATGGCGATTGGGGCAAAATTATACTATCACGCAAAAGTCGGGAGTTTCCGTGATAGTATCCGAGTTTTGCGTGATAGTATAGGAGTTTCCGTGTTTGTTTGGAGTTTCGCCTGTTTGTAGAAAAATGTTGTTGAAATTTGCCGTATAGCCGAAAACAATTAAGTTTGGAATCGGGCGGTTTGCTTCTTATGTTTTTTTAATCTTATAATAGAAATCCAGCGCATCACTTATATCTTTATCATCTGGATGCCCTTTTGCAATACCGCCGACTAATTTGAACGGCCCAAAAGTATCAAAACCGAGGCAGCCATAGCTTCCCACGATCTGCGCCTTTTTCGCCTCCGCGATCTGCCTGATGGCATCCGTGTATGAATTTCGTTTCACACCGCAGGTATAAAGAAAAAATACTTTTTTGCTGTCAGGCAGATTTTTTTCCGCACTGTCTAAAACGTCTTTGTGAAATTTTTGGTAGTAGATGCCGGAAGCAAATCCAATCAGGTCATAATCCGACCAGTTCAAATTGGAATTTTCAGATGCGTTCAGCAGAGTGACATCCCCCTGCCCGGCAATCGCTTCTACCAGTTTTTTTGTATTGCCATGGTGTTCTGAATGGTAAACAATTAATACTTTCATTATATGCATACGCTCCTTTTCTTTTATGAGTAGGAAATTTCAATAAAAAATTCTTTTCCATCTGTTACAGGCGTGACAGATAATACTTTGTTGTCTTCATTCTCCAAAGCAAGTACAGCATGTCGGGCGGCAATGCCTACATCAATTTTATTCAGCTTGTTTTTCAGGATAATACGTTTTATGCCACGTCCGGCATCATGGATGATTATTTTTCCATTCTGAAAATCCAGTTTCCACGGCTGTGAGTTCAGAGAGGATGGAGCCAAACGGACAGCCTGGGTAATAGGATTATCATGCCCGCTGATCTCACTGGCTGCGATTCGCTTAAATTCATCCAGACTTTTTCGCATGGGGACATCCGTATTGCCAATGGCAAGGGCAATACAGAAACGCTCTGATTCCTTTTTGGGTTTTATGTTCATAAACCAGCCGCAGCCCAGCCCCATGCTCTGGACACACAGGTCAACCTTTTGCAGTACAAAACCGACATTGGCGTAAGCAGGCGGTGAATTGTCGCAGAAACCGAGTAAATAATGGGACGCCCCCTGATTGGCGGAAACTTCCGCAGCCGGGAGTAGCTTGAAATCAGCGTGCTGTCCGGTAAGCTGTTCCGCTTCGGTGGCACAGGCAAGGATATGGTCTAAACGGTCTTTCGGGACAGGTGAGTTCAAGAAATTTCGTACCTGTCTGCGTGTGAAAATTGTTTCATAGAGTGTCATAGTGTTTTCCTCTTGAAAATATGATCTTATTTACAGAGCTAATACCGCTGCGAACAGGAAATAAAGTAATGGCTGATGAATCATGTATAAACCGAGGGAATGCCGGCCAAACCATTCCAGCGTCTTTGATTTACTGCTTTCTAAATGTGTGAGCAGCTTACAGTGTGCAAAAAGCCGATGTGTAAAATATCCGGCAGTATACAAGAAAATCCACGGCAGCAGCGAAAAATAATCTGTTGAATGAAAACCGGGCATGGGAAATCCCAGGTAGGTGGTTATAAAATTATGATACCAGTTATCCGGCAACGGCAGCAGATTCCAGTTGGCAAAACCGAGATAACCCTGATTGATATTTCTGGTGAGAAGAAATAAGGTAATGCTGAAAATCAATCCATACACAGGTCTGCATTTTCGCAAGACCTTTTCTGCCGGAATCATCAGGAGCATACAGGAACCGATCAGGGTGAGGACACCGAATCGAACCCTGTTTTGCGGCATTGCAATCAATGTAGCTAACACAATCAAAAATTCCAAACTAAAGACAGTAACGCCTCTTTTCAGTTTTTTCTTTCCCAATGGTTCGCAGAAGCCGGAAAGGAAAATGAATGTATGGCAGATACATTGCTGCCATATATAAGCGCCTTCCGATTGATACCATTGCAGGTCGAAACCGAAAAGATAGACCAAATCCCATACCGCATGGTAAGCGATCATGTTCAGAAGTGCCAGTCCCCGTATACCGTCTAAAGCAAAATATCTTCCGGGTTTCATGTATCGTATCCTTTCGTATGCAGCGTCAGGGGAAGGGTTACGGTAAATGTCGTGCCTTTGCCCTCTTTACTGGAAACAGCAATATCCCCGCCATGCAGATCGACGATCCGCTTTGCCAGCGCAAGCCCCAGGCCGTTTCCCTGGGAGGAACGTGAGAAGTCCCCCTGATAGAATTTTTCAAATACCCGCCGCATTACGTCCTCGCTCATACCGATTCCATTATCTGTGATGCTGGTTATCAATGAGCCGTTTTCCCTGCGGAGCAGGATATGGATGATTCCATTTTCAGGGGCAAATTTAATGGCGTTGCTTAAAATATTCTGCCACACATGGGCGAGCAAATCTTTATTGCCATAGTAATCCACAGCGTCCAGGTCGATTTCAAGTTCCAGTTGTTTTTCCGTCCAGCCTTCTTCCAGAAGGAGAAGGATTTCCCGAAGCTGTTCATCCAGACAAAAGGATTCCTTTTTAATGCCGATCTCCTGATTTTCCAGCCGGGATAAAAGTAGAATATTGCTTGTCAGTGTGGAGAGACGCCTGGTATTATACAGGATTTTTTTTGTGTAATCCTGGCGTTTTTCCGCACTTATATCTTTTTTCTGAAGCAGGGTGGCATAACCCTCTATGGCAGACAGTGGCGTCTTGAACTCATGGGAGACATTTTCCACAAAATCTGTGCGGAGGATTTCCGTTCCGGCCAGTTCCTTTGCCATCAGGTTAAAGTTATGGGCCATCTCCCGCAGCTCTTTGATTCGGATGTTTTCGTCAAGGGACACATCGAAATTGCCTCTTGCCACTTCCTGGGTTGCATTGCTCATGGCAATGATTGCCGTGAGGGGATGTCTGCCGGCATAATTGGAGATAATGGTGCCGACAAGAATGCTGACGAGGGCTATAACGAAAAATACAATTCCCCGGTTCTGCCGGACTAATATGCCGGTCCGGATCAGCAGTAAGGTAAGCAGGGCTGAAAAAAGGATTGTCAGCGTCAATGTAAGGAAGGTTAAAAGGGAAAACATGACCGAGAGCCGTTTCGGACACTTCCTCCATTTTTTTGTCGGATAGCTTTGTTTCGGTTCAGAAGATTTTTGATTATCCATGTCTGCTCACCGCCTTATATCCCAAACCACGTACCGTGACGATTTCAAAGTCTGCATTATTTTTGAACCGCTCCCGCAGGCGGCTGATATGGACATCCAGTGTGTGGGAATCCGCTTCATTGTCCGGCCCCCACACATCATCCATGATCTGCCGTCTGGTAAAAATGCGGTTGGGAGAGGTTATCAGCTTATATAACAGGTAAAATTCTTTCTGTGGCAGTTCAGTGGTTTCTCCGTGTGAGGAAATCGTCAGGGTGTCACAATTAAATTCTGTTTCGCCAAATTTGCTTTTACGCTGGCTGACAAGCTGGCTGCGGCGCAGCAAGGCTTCCACCCGCCAGACCATTTCATTCACATCAATAGGTTTTACCATATAATCATCCGTACCCAGGCGGAATCCCTCGCGTTTGTCGGTGGCGCTTTCCTTGGCCGTGATAATCAGGATGGGCATGGTATATCCTGATTCCCTCAATGCTTTGGTAAGCTCAAAACCATCCATGCGCGGCATCATAATGTCGGAAATAACCAGATCAATATTCGTGTTATCCAAAATATCAAAGGCGGCAAGTCCATCAGCCGCCGGAACAGCCGTATATCCATTATCCGTAAGAACCGTACAGAAAAGGTCGCGCAGTTCCTTATCATCTTCTACAACTAAAATCTGAAACATCTTTAGCACCTCCGCTATTAGTATAGCTTATGAGCAGGCAGCAATAAAGCGATTTGCTGCTTATCTTATAAAAATTTTATGCTTTTTCGTCTGCTGTACCGTAAGCCCGCCATTCAATGGCAATGCCTGTTGTGTCCGGGCCCACATGGGAGGAAACAATCAAGTTCAGGTCTGCCTCACAGTCGCTTGAAACAAGCGACTTGCACTTGTTGAACATGTCCTTATTGCCTACATAGATAGCGCCGAGCCGGGCAGTCTCTTTAGACTGTGCAATATTCCTGATATTGCGCAGGGCATGGTTCATTCCACGGTTTTTCCTGTATGGCTCAATACGTCCGTCTTTCATGGTCAGAATCAGTTTGATGTCAAGAATGTCGCCAATTTTCCCCACCGCTTCGGAGACACGGCCTCCCTGTACCAGATACTTGAAATTATCTACGACAAAATAAAGGTCTATGCGGTGAACCCTTTTTCTGATTTCTTCAACGGTCTCCTGTAATGATTTTCCTTGCTTTTTCATATCCAGTGCATCCATGCATAAAAAGCCGCTTGCAAGGGATGCGCTGAGAGAATCGATGACTTCAATGTGTTGGTCAGGGTACATGCCTTTCAGATATAGCGCAGTCATGTAAACAGTATCATAGGAACCACTTAACCCGGAGGAAACGGTGATGCACAGGATGTCTTTTCCAGCTTTCAGTATATTCTCAAACTTCTCGCGCACTAAAGCAGGATTGACACCGGAAGTATAGGCTCTCCGGGTGCGGAGTTGTTTAAAAAATTCGTCACGGGAGAGAATGCGCTCATCCCCATAGACAATGCTTTCATCGAAATAATAATATTGGGGCAACAGGATAATTTCGTTGTCATAGGGGGATGGCAGGTCTACATCGCCATCGGTAAAAATCATAAATTCTTTCATGGGTTCGCCTTTCTTAAAAACGGGAGCTGCCCGTTTTGCGTATATGAGGTGTTAGGAGTATATTCGCTATGGTATACGCCCAATCTCAACTGAACCTCAACAAAATTTTATTTTTTCAAAATATGTGTCCGTTGAGGTTCAGTTGAGAAAAGCGGGATAGGATGTTTCGGAAAAGGGAGGAAAAGCAGATGCTTCATTATGCGCTCTTTGCGGCAATCGTACTCGCTGTCTTGTGTTACATGGACTGGCAGGTAAGGAGGGTTTTCTCTTTCTATGGAGTAGGAAGAAAGAAATGGTACGTCACCTGCCTTCGGGCTGTCCTCTTTTCGGGCTTTGCATTGTTAATTGCGCTGTGGCCGCCCGGAATTGTAATTATTCTCCATTTTTTGGGCGTCTTCATCGTGACGAATTTAATGGAAGTGATAATAAAGCAAATCGGCAGACACAGACAGGATGAAAAAGGGGGTAGGTTTTGGGAATTTCTGTGCCACGGCGGAATCCTGCAGGTATTGGCAGTGTTTCTAATGCTGGGATATGGGTATTACAATGTCGGACACATAGACAGAACGGAATACATCATAGAAACGGATAAAATATCTGCCGATTACAGGATTGTTTTTATCAGCGATACCCATTATGGAACGGTACAGAATCCGGCTGTATTGCAGGAGCTGATGGCAGAAATCGGGGCTTTGGAGCCGGACTTTATTGTGCTTGGCGGAGATATTGTGGAGGGCGGCACTTCAAAGGAGTCAATGGAAGAAGTCTTTTGCATGATGGGAAAGCTGGACAGCCGTTATGGGATTTACTATGTGTATGGAAACCATGACAGGCAGGAGGACAGGGAACACCGCAGCTTCACAGATCAGGAACTGGAGCAGGCCATTACAGATAATGGAATCATTATCTTAAAGGATGAATATGCGGAGATTGGGGGCGACCTGATTTTGGCAGGCAGGGATGATGTGGGATATTATGAGAAGCGGGAACGTCTGTCCGCAGAGGAAATTCTGGAAGGGGCAGATCAGGAACGCTATATCATCGTGCTGGATCATCAGCCGGTGGAAAACGCTGCAAATGGGGATGCGGGGGCAGACCTGCAGCTATCCGGGCATACCCATGCAGGGCAGGCTTTTCCGGCCGGACTGTTTATGCGTGTAATGGGAATGCCCTGTTATGGGGAATATCAGGAGAACGGCTGTAAGCTGATTGTTTCTTCCGGGGCGTCTGTGGGTGTATTTCCGATACGGACAGAGAAACATTGTGAATATGTGGTGATTGAATTGAAGCAAAGTCATGGATCAAATTGAGGTTGAGTTGAGATTCAATGACTATAAATCTAAATAGAAAACGAGGAGGTCCTATATGGAAAATTCATCAGCAAAAAAGGAAAAGAAAAAAATGAGCAGACGTAAAAAAGTTGTGATAGCTGTCATAGCGGTAATAGTGGCAGCGGCCATAGTTGGCGGAGGTATTTTTTACTGTACCTTTTTCCCGAATCCACTTGCAAAGAAAATTCCCGTCAGCGACATATCCGCAGGAACCATGTCTGTGACAGGTGAGAGCAATGTGCTTGTGGCATATTTCTCTTTGACAAATAACCGGGTGTATACGGCGGATGAAATGGATGCGGTGTCCTCGGCAAGCCTCAAAATAGAAGATGGAACCGGATACGGCCATGCGGAGCTTTTGGCACTTGCAGCACAGGAAGTGACCGGAGGTGATATTTTTCCTATCAAGGTAGATGACCTTTACCCGGAAACTTACGGCGGAGCGTTTGACCGGCACCATAGCGAGACGGGTACATCAATCCGGCCAGAACTGACAGAACATCTTGAAAGCATAGAAAATTACGATACGGTGATTATTATTTACCCGAACTGGCTAAGCAGTATGCCGGTGCCCGTTCTGTCATTTTTGGAGGAATATGATTTTTCGGGAAAGACGATCATACCGATTGCCACCAGTCAGGCATTGGGTTTAGGTTCCGGCCCGGAGCAGATTGCCGCAGCCTGCCCGGATGCAGTGGTGGCGGATGGACTTTCCGCAAGGAGTGAGGACGGCGTAAAAGAATTCCTGACAAAAGCTGGTCTGGCAAAGTAAAGGAGGCTTCATGCGTATCAAAAAGGTTTGCAAGTTATGTATAGATATAGGGATGCTGGTTATTACGTTTCTGCTTATGGCTTCGGAGAGAACGGGGATTGTCCTGCATATGTTCCTGGGGGCGGCTTTGTTCGTCTTAGTTGTTGCTCACAATATTTTAAATCTGGCATGGTGGGCAGGCATTGGCAAGGGAACATTTAGCCGGACAAGGTGGATGCGTACTATATGGAATGTGTTGCTGCTCATTGACTTTTTACTGGTGATGATAAGCGGGATTCTGTATGCGGTCGGTCTGCATAGGATAACGGCGCTCTTATTTTTGATTCTGACTGTGATACATATAAGAGTGCATTGGAAAAAGGCTTCGGCAAAACAGCAGAAATAACAGATATTGAATAGGAGGCTTATTAAAATGGTATTGATAATCGTCTGCATTATCGCAGGACTTGGAGCAGGTATTGGAACAGGGCTTGCCGGTTTATCCGCAGCGGTGGTTATTACGCCCATGCTGATTACTTTCTGCGGATTTACGGCATATGAAGCGGTAGGAATTGCACTGGCTTCTGATGTGCTGGCTTCGGCAGTCACGGCATACACCTATGGGAAAAATAAAAATCTTGATATTAAAAACGGGCTTATAATGATGGCCTCTGTACTTGTATTTACAATTTTGGGGAGCTGGCTGTCCTCGCTCCTTCCCAATGCGGTCTTGGGAGGCAGTTCTTATATTATGACCTTTATTATGGGTGTCCGTTTTCTTGTAAGCCCCATAACAAAGACCACATCAAGGATGGATGAGATAGAGCCGAAAAAGAGGGTTATACGGTCTTTGCTTTCAGGAATCCATATCGGTCTGTTCTGTGGATTTGTCGGTGCTGGCGGTGGCGTGCTGCTTCTGATTACACTGACCTCTGTTCTCGGATATAGCCTGAAAACGGCAGTCGGAACAAGTACCTTTATTATGACATTTACGGCTTTGACAGGGGCGGTTTCCCATGTAATCATTGGCGGTACGGTAAATGTAACGGCCCTTGTGGTCTGTGTGATAGCGGCATTGGTCGGGGCAAGAGCTTCGGCGTTATTTGCGAATAAAGTGGATGCCAAAAAACAGAACAGGGTTACAGGCGTTGCCCTGTGTGGATTAGGGGCTGTGCTGGCTCTTGTTAATTGGCTGTAAAAGTTGAGGTTGAGTTGAGGTTCGGTTGAGATTGGCTTGAGATTGAATCGGCATAATACAGGGACAGCGCACAACATATGAATTTAGGCGTTGAAGAAAGGGTGATGGCTTATGCTGCAAATAAAAGGCATATCAAAACAGTACCGGACGGGTGAGCTGGTCCAGCAGGCTCTAAATGATGTCAGCTTGAATCTGCGGGATAATGAATTTGTTTCCATACTTGGCCCCAGCGGTTCAGGTAAAACTACGCTTCTGAATGTGATAGGCGGTCTTGACCGTTACGATGCCGGAGATCTGGTTATCAACGGTATTTCCACGAAGGAATATAAAGACCGGGACTGGGACGCTTACCGGAACCATACCATCGGTTTTGTGTTCCAAAGCTACAACCTGATTCCCCATCAGACAATCCTTGCCAATGTGGAGCTGGCTTTGACGATTGGCGGTATTTCCAGAAATGACCGCAGGGAGCGGGCAAGGAAGGCGCTGGAGGAAGTGGGACTGGGGGATCAGCTTCACAAGAAACCAAACCAGATGTCCGGCGGGCAGATGCAGCGGGTGGCGATTGCCCGTGCCCTGGTAAATGACCCGGAAGTGCTTCTGGCGGACGAACCGACCGGGGCACTGGACAGCGAAACCAGTATACAGGTCATGGAACTATTGAAAAAGGTTGCTGGGAACCGGCTGGTTGTTATGGTAACGCACAACTCGGAGCTTGCCAGGCAGTATTCTACAAGGATTGTGAAATTACGGGATGGAAGGGTTACAGATGACAGTGATCCATTCCTGCCGGAAGAAACGCCTGAAGGGGCAGGGCATAAAAGGATGGGGAAGGCAAAAATGTCCTTTCTGACTTCTCTTTCCCTAAGTTTTAATAATCTGTGGACAAAGAAGGGGCGGACGATTCTGACCGCTTTTGCCGGCTCTATCGGGATTATCGGCATTGCATTGATCCTGGCTTTGGCAGAAGGGGTAAACGGTTATATTTCAGATATACAGAAAAGCACCATGACTTCCTATCCTATTACGATCAGTTCTCAATCCGTGGATATGTCCGGGATTATGGGGACGAGAGGCGGCAGGCGGGAAAATGAGGTTTCGGCAGAGGGAAACCGTACCAGAGTTTACGCAGATTACAGTGCTATCGAAACCAGTGAGGAAATGGCGTCAAATATTAAAGAGAACAACCTGACGGCGTTTAAGGAGTATCTGGATGATCCGGAAAGTGAAATCCACCAGTATTTAGGTGAGAATGGCGTGGTGTATTCCTATGGCGCCCATTTTGGAATTTATTCTTATGATGCTGACGGGAACCTGGTGGCCTCCGATGCGGACATAGATCAGGTCAGTATGTCCACTCTTTCCAGTGAGGACAGTGCAGCAGGAGGGGGGCCTGCGGCAAATATGGAGCGGATGAATCAGGTAATGAGCGGTTCTTCCGATGCAGGGGCTGAAAATTTCTCCGAACTGATGCCGGGGACGGACGGAAAAGCAGTCAGCACGATTCTTCTTGACAGTTATGACCTGCTGTATGGGAGCTGGCCGGAAAATTACAATGAAGTCGTCCTTGTGCTGAATGAAAATAATTCGATTCCGGCAGGGACATTATACCAGCTTGGTCTGATTACCGGGGAGGAACATAAAGAGATTACCGAACAGATTAAGAATGGGGAAGATGCGCAGGAACGTATTTGGGACTATGAGGAAATCTGCGGACATACTTTTTACATGGTTTTACCCTGCGACCAGTATAAAGAAAACAAGGACGGCACGTTTACCTATATCGGGGATGATGTTATGCAGATAGAATCCCTTTTGGAAAACAGTGTAAATTTGAAGATTACCGGCATTATCCGTCCGGCGGCGGATGCTGAAAATGCGTCAATCCCTACTTCTGTGGCATATACGGTGGAGCTGACTGATTATGTGATAAAACATACAGATGAAAGCGCGGTTGTTCTGGCACAGGAAAAGACGCCGGAAGTCAATGTATTAAACGGAATCAATTTCAAAGCTGCGGATGATGAAGCAAAAGCCGCTGATGCAATGATTTATATGTCAAATATGGGGATTTCCGATAAGGCTGCTATGTATGCAAATATTCTGGAACATCAGGAGACGGATGCCCAGGAAGAGCAGGAGCATATAGAGGCCATGCAGGGCGCGCCTTCCATGAGTCCCAGTGAGATGGCGGCTATGGAAGGGGTGGAACGGACGGAAGAAGATGAAATCGAATTGGCAAGGGCGCTGGATGAATGGCTGGAAAATGACCCGGATCAGGAAACCCTGGTGTCGGCTTACGATATATTTATTGCCGGGCCTACCTTTGAAGAAAACATGAGAAAATTCGGGAAGGTAAGCTACGATGCCCCGTCCTCTATCAGCATTTATACGGACAGCTTTGAGGACAAAGAAGCAGTTTCAGACTGTATCGACCGTTACAACGAGGGGGCCAAAAAGAAGGAGCAGATTACCTATACAGATTATGTGGCGCTGCTTACCAGTTCCATTACTTCGATTGTAGATGTAATTTCCTACGTGCTGATTGCGTTTGTTGCGGTGTCACTGATTGTTTCCAGTATTATGATTGGAATTATCACGCACATTTCTGTATTGGAGCGTACAAAGGAAATCGGTATTTTGCGGGCGATAGGTGCGTCAAAACGGAATATTTCACAGGTGTTCAATGCAGAGACGGTGATTGTGGGGCTGTTGGCAGGTATTCTGGGTGTGGGTGTTTCCGCTCTCCTGACCATCCCGATCACTTCGGTTATCCAGAACCTATTGGGCGCTTCGGAACTTTCTGCTTCCCTCCCGATTATGGCGGCGCTGCTCTTGCTCCTGTTAAGTGTGG
>VSNT01000115.1 GCA_009774465.1 Lachnospiraceae bacterium | reverse complement strand
TTACATGGTGCTAGCACCATGTTCAAATCATTACTAAGGAAAAATATTCTGCCTTTCTTACAGACGAAAATTTGATACTCATTTTTCAGCTTTAAGAAACACCCCTTCCCCTTTTCTATAAACCTGCACTGTTTTAAATCCACAATTGTAAAAGATTTCCTCTAACTCTTTTTTACTGTATATTCTTACATCTCCACTTTTTGAAAGGGGAAACCAAAATTTATTTGCTATAAATCTGACTACTGCTCCAAAACTAAGATCAGCTATATACACTGCACCGTTTTTCTTTAAAACTCTTTTGCACTCATTTACAAAACCTTGCGGATTGTCAAAATGATGAAACGCACAACATACAGTTATAATATCAATACTTTCATTACTCCATTCAAGCGGATAGCATGGTTTGACCTCAAAACTCATATTAGGGTATCGCATCTTTGCCGAACAAATCATGTTCTCAGATATATCTATTCCATTTGCTTGGATTTTTGCTTTTTTCGATAATTCTCGCAGCAGAGTTCCATTTCCACATGCAACATCAAGGACAACATTACCCTCATGCAAATCTATAGTGTTAGATAGTTCCATAATATGAAATCTTGTATATTGTCCTTCCCGTGACGCATCATATTCAGATGCTATTTTATTGTATGCAATTCTTGATTCTTCTGTTTTCTTATTCACGTTATTCCCTCACTCCTGATTTCTCTATTTCATTGTACTACTTCCGCTCTCTGCACAGTTCTTTCATGCGCTCCAACTGCGCCCGTACTCCCTCCCGGCAATCCGCTCTATCTTCTTATATTCCCCGGTCAGATTACGGATTGTATTGTTGTTTTCCTTTATCTGCTCTGACAGAGATACCCAGCTATCAGATTTTTCACTTCCCTGTCCGTTTCGTAAAGGTCTGTATCTGCCACGATTTTAGCGCACAGACGTATCATAACTTTCTTTTCCATATCTGTCATATCCTATCAATCCCCTTTCCAGCTCATTTCAAAAGTATGTTTCAGGCGTTTCTTTGCTCGTTTTGCCTGCTCTAATGCCTTAGACCATTCCACTATCGACTGCATTCCCATGCCTCTCTGCTCATCAGCATGGGCGAGAATCCCCTGTTAATCAAAGAGCGTCTGAGGCATGAAAAAATACAGACAACCCTTGGAACCTATGGTCATCTGTATCCTAACACCAATCTTGAAGTTGTCAACAAGCTGACCGGGGTGCTTCAGTATACGCCGGCCACCCAAAGCGTTGCAGACTATACGAGCAAACCAGCACACCGCAGCTTATCACAAGGAAGTGAAATAAAAAATGCAATCGTAATGCAATAAAAAAGGAAAAAAGCCGCAAAGCCTTGATTCTACTGGCTCCGCGGCTCACCTCCGACTATTCGAACTCAATCGTAGCAGGTGGTTTTGAGGTCAAATCCGCTAAAATTCTATTAACCCCCTTCACCTCATTCACAATCCTGTTGGTCACAACTCCCAGCACGTCCCAGGGAAGCTGCGCTGCTTCTGCGGTCATGAAGTCGGAAGTGTTCACAGCCCGAAGCACAACCGCATAATCATAGGTTCTTTCATCCCCCATTACGCCTACGCTTCTCATATTGGTCAACGCTGCAAAATATTGTCCCAATCCTTTATCCAGACCTGCTTTTGCAATCTCTTCCCGAAAGATTGCATCCGCATCCTGAACAATGCGGACCTTTTCTGCTGTAACTTCACCGATAATGCGGATGCCAAGTCCCGGACCGGGGAATGGCTGCCTGTAAACCAGGTGCTCCGGAATGCCAAGCTCTAATCCCGCCCTGCGGACTTCATCCTTAAACAATAATCTTAAAGGCTCAATAATTTCTTTAAAATCTACATAATCAGGGAGGCCGCCCACATTGTGATGGGATTTTATGACTGCGCTCTTGCCCAATCCGCTTTCGATCACGTCAGGATAAATCGTTCCCTGTACAAGGAAATCCACTGCCCCGATTTTCTTTGCCTCTTCCTCAAATACACGAATAAATTCTTCTCCGATAATTTTGCGCTTCTGCTCCGGCTCCACCACGCCTGCCAGCTTCGAATAAAACCGCTCCTGGGCGTTCACCCGGATAAAATTAAGGTCGTAATGGCCTTCCGGGCCAAAAACAGCTTCTACCTCATCCCCTTCATTTTTGCGGAGCAGACCGTGGTCCACAAAAACGCAGGTAAGCTGGCGTCCTACTGCCTTTGACAAAAGCACTGCTGCCACAGAGGAATCCACGCCGCCGGAAAGTGCACATAAAACTCTGCCCTCTCCTACCTTTTCCCTAATTTGGGCAATTGTAGTTTCTACAAAGGAATCCATGCGCCAGTCGCCTTTGCAATGGCAGACATTATATACAAAGTTGGAAAGCATCTTCATGCCCTCTTTTGTATGCATTACCTCTGGATGAAATTGAACTGCATATAACTGCTTTTCTGTATTTTCCATAGCCGCTACTGGACAGACCGGCGTATGTGCAGTAATCTTAAACCCTTCAGGCGCTCTTTCTATGTAATCCGTATGGCTCATCCAGCAAATGGTTTTCTCCGATACATCTGAAAATAAAACAGAATTCCTGTCTACTTCTACTTCCGTCTTTCCATATTCACTGACCGGAGCTGTTTTTACGCTTCCCCCCAGCAGATAGGAAATCAACTGGGAACCATAGCAAATGCCTAAAACAGGAATGCCCAGTTCGAAAATATCCTTAGAACATCTGGGAGACTCCTTGGCATATACGCTGTTTGGGCCGCCTGTAAAAATAATTCCTTTCGGGTTCATTTCTTTTAATTTTTCAAGGCTCATATTGTAAGGATGCACCTCACAATAAACATTACACTCTCTGACTCTTCTGGCAATCAACTGATTATACTGGCCGCCAAAGTCAAGTACAATGACCATTTCCTTATCCATAAATGTGCTCCTATCCGTCGCTTTCCGACACTTGTGTACTTAAGATATTTCCTATTATAAAGACAGACAGAAAGCTTGTCAAAATATTCTTGGTTGAGTCTCACGCATTCTTTGCAAAAAAGGGGGCGTTTCTCCACCTGTTACGCTGAAACGCCCCTAAGTCTTTTGACTCACCATAATTTTCTACAAAAATTAAAAAATTTCTAATTGGCCTGCTATATCCGCTGCTCCTGATGCATATGCTGGTATTTCTCCTTTGTTGCCATTCCTCCCCTGATATGCCTCTCCTGCTTATTTACATCCAAAACTTTTCTGGCTTCCTTTGCCAGGGTTGGATTAATCTGCATCAATCTTTCTGTTACATCTTTATGTACCGTAGACTTTGAAATCCCAAACGCCTTAGCCGTCTGCCTCACTGTAGCATTGTTTTCAATAATATAATTGGCAATATCGATTGCTCTCTCCTCGATATAATCTTTCAAAGGAAATCCCCTCAGAACACTTTTTTACATTGTATGAGAGCTTATGGAGGGTTATGACAGCTTTATCCTTTTCGCATACCGTATCGCCAGCTTTGGATGAACTTTCTCCTTCATGTTTTATGGCTGCCTGTCAGGCATTGTATGTATCTTATGGCCTTTTGCCAAAAGAAGTGATGATTCATTCTCCTGATTGAAATATTCAGGTGTTATAATCCCTTACTTTGTCATAGAGCCAGGTTATTTCTTTAAAAACGGACCTGACCGTTGCAAAGAAAGCTGTTGCCCCTGAATGTTTAGATGAATCGAAACCTTTCAGTGCATTTACTTTACTGAACGCATAGTTTCCCTGAATTGCAAACCGAGATTCCCGTCCAAGAGGGAAAGGCAGATACAAACAGAATAAAATATAAGAGAGAAAGTGACGATACAAGAGCAGGAGGAGCAGAGATATTCTTCCTGTTTTTGTATGCAAGAAGAACAGCCGGCGGGGAAAGGAGAGAAAAGATGGCGAAGTTTTTGAGTTATGAGGACCGGCTGGAGATACAGAACGGATTGAAGGAACACCTGACCTTCACAGAGATCGGGAAAAGGGTTGGAAGGGACAGGACGACAATCACCAAGGAAGTGAGGAACTATTCGGTGGAACAGGATACGGGATATGGGAGCTATCCCCATAATACCTGCAAGTACAGAAAGACATGTAAGAGGAAAAAGGTATGCGGGACAGATGAGTGCAGACATCCGCTGGTGGGCGTGTGTAAACAGTGTGAACTGCTGTGTAACCGCTACTGTGAACAGTACGAGGAAGAAGTATGCACGTATCGTTTCAAGCCGCCCTATGTATGCAACGGATGCAGCGAGGTGAAGAAATGCACCCTGACAAAGACTATATATGACGCGCTGGAAGCCCAGAGAAAGGCCACGGCGAAGATATCGGAGTCAAGGAGCGGTATCCTTAAAACGGAAGGGGAGATAGCGCTTTACCAAAAAGCAGTCCAATGAAGATAACATCCGAAAAAAAGTGACCGGACAGCCCCAGCCTGCTCCAAAGATCATCAATCATACAGATAACGAATACATTCATGAAAAGCAGAAAAAGGCCTGACTTTTTATTCCGATACAACGACAGACAATCTCATCAGTGTTTCGGTTGACGATACTGTTCTTGATGCGAATCAATATATTGTCCTCAGCTCAGAAAAGGCGATCATGCTGGACGCAGAATATCTTGATACTCTTGCAGGCGGCCGTCATACACTGGCGTTACAATTCATATTCGGCACTGCTGACGCAGTATTTAACGTTGTATTCGAAGAAGACGGAGAGACAAACACCTTGAATGCGGCTGCTGAAACGGATGATGCAAATATGGCGGATGCATCTGCTGCAGATTCTGTGCAGACGAAAAATCCCAAAAACGGAAATTATCTGTGGTGGCTTATCATTCTGCTGCTGGTATGCGCTGTGGCAGCGGGGATTTATTATTACAAAAAGAAAACACAGGACGAATAAAATAACCCAGGTTTCCTTTCAGCAGCAAAACCGCCTCCTGGTCTATTTTGTCTGCCTACAATTTCCCCCTGTTACTCAATCATAATTTCCCTGATGGAAATCTTCTTGATTTTTTCGGAATATACATACATCAGAATTTCATAAATTGTGATAAAACAGACAAGAGAAATAAGCATAACAGGAAAGTCAAATTTATATACAGGTACACCTTCAACATCCTTAAATACAATATCCACCATAAGCCTCAGCAGCCCATACTGATATACTGTTCCAATTACAAAACCAATATAGGACATAGGCCTGTATCCTCCTAAAATTGCCCTGCAGCATTCTTTTTGCGAATAGCCAAATACTCTCATCATGGCAATAGTTTTTGTATTTCCGTTTATTACTGTCGTTATGGCAAGAAACAGCGTTGTAAACGCTAATACAAGTCCGATGACCAACATCATCACCCCCATCATTTCACTTGATAAGTCTTTCATGCTAAACGACATTTGCGTCATATCCGAAAAACAAAACGAAGCAAAAATAATGAAAAATACAAGTACCTTTTTAGATTTTAAGGTATTCCTTTTTAAATCCTCTACAAACGATAATTCTTTGTTTTTTTCGATTCTGTAATTTGGTGTTTTAGAAGCAGTCTGCAGATTATCTTTCAAAAGCAGCAACACAGGTTTTTTTAATTTGTACCAAGCGTAATAAACCGAAAGAGCCGAAAAACACACAGTCGGCAATACCACGAAATAAAATAAAATGCTTGGATGAAAATTTACAGTTATATCAGGAAGCATTTTATCTTCATTTTGCAGAGCGTAAAACCAGGGCATGATAAGAAATGCGCCTGCATATCCGATTGCAGTTCCGATAAAAGTACTGATTCCAAATACCCAAAAGTCTTTTGCTATTTTAAGATTTGAATATCCCAATGCCTTTAATATCCCAAGTTCCTTTTTATGCATGTCAATATAATGCTTAATATAAAACAACAACATAACACCGGCAGTTAAAAGCAGGCATCCGCCGCTTACAAGGCAGACGACTTTTGCGGTAGAAACCTGAGCATGATAAAACAACATGGACAATTCAGATGTTATTTCACTCTCAATTAACCGAACATCAAAATAAAAGTTCAGAAACATTGTACAAACAAGTACCGCACAACAGGCGATAATGGAAATTCCGATGAGTTTTGAAGCGTTTTTTATTCCAACGAGCATACCATCACCATCCAATCTCATAAGCGGTCTTTTTCGTTTCATTTGTGTAAATTTCAGATATTTTTCCGCTGTTCATTTTTATAACCGTGTCAGCCATTTCCGCAATATTCAGATTATGTGTTACCAATATGATTGTAAAAGCATATTCCTTTTGAAGATTACAGATATAATCAAGCACCTGTCGTCCTGTTTGTTCGTCTAATGCTCCTGTTGGTTCGTCAAGAAATAAAACTCTCGGTCTCTTTGCCAAAGCTCTTGCAACAGCCACTCTTTGCTGTTCGCCGCCTGAAAGCTCGCTGGGATATTTATGTAGTTTTTTGCCGAGTCCAACTGCCTCGATGACGGTTTTATAATCTTTGTTATCTGCTAAGTCAGCACCCATTTTCACATTTTTATCCACGTTCATATTGGGCAGTAAATAATACTGCTGAAAAATAAATCCGACATTTTCCTTACGAAATGAAGTTACTTCACTATCAGAAAGTGCTGTAATATCCTTTTCCTCATAAAACACTTTGCCGCTGTCAGGGCGCTCAAGACCTGAAATTACATTCAAAAAAGTTGACTTGCCTGAACCCGACGCACCGAGAATGACCACAAAATCATTATCCTCAATATCAAGATTGATATCCTTTAATACTTGAAATCGGCTTTCTCCGTTTCCGTATGATTTTATTATGTTTCGCGCTTTAATCATTATTTTCTTCCTCCTTTATTTTTTTCAAAATGCTTATAAATACCTCGGTAATCATTGTATTTATTTCTTCATCTGTAAAGCGGCACATTTTCGTGGCACAAAGCGATGCGATTCCGTGTGTATAGATCCAAAGATGATGATACAGCTTTTTCGCAGATGACTTGCAAATTTTGTATTCATCTTGGATTGACAATAGAATTTGCTCATAACTTTCATCTATCAGCGGAAGTACGCCTGATAAGTCGGGAATTTGCTTTTGCTCCGTCATAAAGAGGAGCTGAAAAAGCTTTGACTCATTAACAGAAAAAAGAATATATTGTGTACCTACGCCTTTGAAAGGGTGCGCCGCTGTTAAACCTTTATTGACATAATCTTTATACAAAGCTTTAGCAGCTTCGATCATAGCCTGCTGAACTTCTTCCATATTTTTGAATACAGTAAAAATTGGTCTTGCCGAGCTGTCGAGGTATGTTCCTAATGCTCTGGAAGTTAAAGCCTCATATCCGTCTGTCCTGACAATATTTAATGCGGCTTCAATAATTTCTGCTTTTGTAAATTTTGCTTTTGGTGGCATACTTTATTTCTCCTTTTATTAAATCACTTGTTTTAAATCACTTGATTTAAGTATAATTGAAGCCACCCTGAAAGTCAATAAGGCAGCAGAGATTGTCCCTGCCGCCTTATGGTCTGCTTATACAAAGATTTCACAAAAATTTAATTATAAACACCAATCCTTTTTTCATTGATTCCCAAATTCATATAATGCTCATACAAAGCGTTTTTATCATAGCCGAAAGCCTCTCTCAAATCCGGATACCTGTCTGCATAGGCCACATAATTGAACTCGTCAATTGTTCCCTGAAAGGGGACATATTCAACTTTTCCGGTTATCCAGGGGTTATTCACATCAGCATCTGTGGGATCCCAAGTCCTATATGGAGAACTTTCTTCTATTTTAATTGCCGACGGTTTTCCAAGTTCTCCGGCAGTTTCGCTGTCAGAATAAATCACTACTTCAGTTCCCCGTTTACAATTATCAAAAATCCATTTTGCATCTTTCACAGACAATCTGACGCAGCCTAAAGAAGCGTTTTCTCCCAGCTTATTGTATTCTTCCCATTCCAGAGTATCCGGTGAATCATCAATATAAGGTACGGAATGAAAGAGAATCCCCCCATTAAAGCGGACTGCATATCTTCCATAAGTGCTATCCACCATTTTACGCCACTCATAGTAAGCAGAGGTTTTGAAAACGCCTTCCGGCGTCTCGCTTCCCTCCCGTCCGCAGGAACAAACCATTGCCTTGACCGGTGTTAATGTCCCATCTGGATTCTTCTGTTTAACGGTAATGCAGTTTAAAGCTCTGTTCACATAAAGGATATAATCCGGCCTGGTATCATTGGAAGCACTTTCAGCCTGTGCACTTGATACCTCCGCGGCATTAACACAGTCTATTGTACCTGCAGATAACAAAATGTTCATGCACAGTAAACCCGCTAATAAAAATCTGATTTTTTTCATAATGTACCTTACGTCCTTCCACCTATCTAAAACTTCCCTGTATTACAATTCCGTATCATTTACTGGATTAGCAACCCGCTTTCGTTGAAACTGCCCTTAAAATTTTCCGCCGCCACCGCCGTGGGTTGTGCCGGAGGAAGATGTATGCGTGCTGGAACCGCCCGAACTGCCCGAATCATTGTCTTTTGGCTTTTCAGTGCGTTCAACATGCTTATACAAAAACAGATCTCTTTCTTTTGTCAACTGGAAACTTCCTTCAATGCTGTAATTGTCCGCCGCCGACTGACTGTACACCGTCTTGAGTTTGCTTTTCATAATCCCTGTTGCAATTAATGATATAACAAAACCTATTCCCAATGCAATCAAAAGATTACTGAATACTCCAAAAGGCTCCCTGGGAAGATTAGCCACATCATATGGCGTCCCCGCATCCGCCTGCCTTATAAAATCATCACACAGCTCCGCAAAAACTGTAAATGCTGCCGCATAATTTCCATCGCTCAAATCGCTTAAGAATGCTTCAGACATGTATTCAAGTCCGGCATCAGTGACCGCTGTTATTCCATAACCGCATGTGGATATGTACCAGTCCCTTTCCTCCATACAAATGAGTAAAAGTATACCATCCCTTGTATTTCCAAATCCGTATCCATAATAGTCATAAAAATCATCGGCATATTCCATAGCGGACATTCCTTCAAGGGAATTAACCGTAACCACTACAATGTCTACACGCTGTCTTTCACTGATTTCATCTAATTGGTTTTGTAAAGCGGCTTCCTCACTGTCTGAAAGCAAATCAGCATCATCCACAAGTCTTGGCAGATCTCCTGCAGCAGACACGGGAACTGCCGAAGCAATAAATAAAAACAACGCAAAAAATACAGCTGATAATCTCTTTTTCATTGCCCGCACCTCCCTACAGCAGCCAGATCAGGTAAGAAGCAGCATATATAATCGCCCCTATAATACCTGTCAAACCAAATAACCATTTTCTGTACGCAGCCTTATCCAATGGCAGATCGCCCACCATTTTTCCGGTCTGTCCATTCATTGCAAAAAGATAGTTCTCTCCCTTCCATTTCGTGTTCAAAATCCATACCGGAAAAAGAGCATATTTTACTTTACCGTTTTTCAGCCGGATACTGCCTGCCTCTTTCGTCACTGTTGCATATCCTTTCACCGTCGCTTCAAAGGCATCCTCTGCACTTTTTTTAATCCGCTCATTGGCACGCGGAACACTCTGCTTCGCATCCACATCATATTTTTCAGCCAGATATCCGGCCAGATAAGCAGTCTGGAAATCTACCGCCTCTGAAATATGAAAAGGCTCAATTGATTCCATCAAATCGTCCGGCATCTTCGAAGAGCCATCAACAGGAACATTTGCAAATCCAATGCTCCCGCCTCTGCTTACTGAAAAGAAACTGGTTTCCGTATAATTATACCTGTTGTCGCTCCAGGTTCGAATTTTAGTTGCTTTATAATGCATATTTACATCAGCGCCGGTATCAAACAGCCAGAAGGGAACATATATCCCTTTTACTTCGGCAATATGATTTTGGGATTTAAACACCTTCGGCAGCAAACGCTTCCCGTCATAATGTTTCTTAAGCGCAGATTCTGCCGCTTTTTTATTTAACTTAAATGGAATGACAAAGTCCGGCCTTAGCACCCCGGAAAAATTTCCCATCACCACAACAGGATTTCCGCAGAAAGGGCAGGAAGTGGCCGCTGTATTTTTATCACATGCAATTTCACCCCCGCAGGAATGGCAGACATAAGAACGCAAACTATCTGCCTCGCCATCCTGCCATTCGTCTCCGGCGGCTGTCTCCCACCTCATATCATCTGCCGTTTCATCTTTCAGCTCACTGTCGTAGCTTGCCAGTGTTTCCATTTCAAATTCCGTATCGCAGAAAGGACATTTCATTTTTTGTATCATACTGTCAAAGGCAATAGCGCCGCCACAGCATGGACATTTATATTCTTGTATTGCCGCCATCTAAATCCTCCCCTCCGGCCTTTTTGTCCCGCAGTTCTGACAGAATTTTCCCTTATTCACCGTTCCGCAGATGCAGGTCCATCCATTGTTTTCTACAGGTTTGGGAGAACCGCATTCCGGGCAGAATTTACCTGTTGTGGCTGTTCCGCAGGAACAAATCCAACTGCCTGGCTTCGTCGCCGGCTGCACTGATGCCTGCTGGACCTGTTGGGGCGCCTGCTGAGTCTGGGCCTGTACCTGTTGAGATACCTGTTGAGCCTGTGCCTGCCGGGATACCTGCTGTGTTGCTGCCGGCTGTGGCGATGCCTGCTGCTGTCCCATAGCAAATAAATTCTGTGCATTCATGCCGCCTGTATTCATGGCCATCCCCATGCCCATGAATCCTGTCATGGCGCCTGCCGTATTGCCTGCCGCTGTTTTCATGGCATCTGCCTGTGCGCCTGCCAAAGCTGCCCCTGCCATATTGGGATTCTGTAAAACAGCGGTACGCTGAAGCTGCTTGATCATCTCTGCATCTTCCTCCGGCAGCGTAACCGAGCCAAGGGCAATGCTGACCACTTTCAGTCCCCGCAGTTCCCCCCACTTTGCAGAAAGGGCGGCATTCATTGCAGCCTCTAAGTCTGTATTATGAGAAACAATCTGATTGGGACGAAGCTCCAAGTCAGAAAGCTTTCCAAATGCAGGTTGAAGAGCGCTTATAAATTCCGTCTTCAACTGTCTGTCCAGTTCATCACGTGTGTAATCCTGCTCTACATTACCGCAGACATTGGTATAAAAAAGCAGTGGATCAGAAATTTTATAGGAATAAACTCCTGAACAGCGGACAGAAACATCTATATCCAGACCAAGCTTGGAATCCACCACACGGAATGGAATTGGATTTGGCGTTCCAAATTTATTATCCACCAGCTCTTTGGTATTGAAATAATATACCCGCTGGTCTTTTCCGGTATCACCGCCAAAAGTAAATCGTTTGCCCACGGTCTGAAACGTGGCTATTATGCTTTCGCCAAGGCTCCCTGCAAAAATACTTGGTTCTGAGGACGTGTCATATGTAAACTCCCCGGGCTCCGCGCACACCTCCACAATTTTCCCCTGCTCTACAATCATCATGCACTGTCCGTCAGCCACAGCAATCACACTGCCATTGGAAATAATATTGTCATTTCCTTTCGTGTTGGATGACCGGGAGCTGGTACGTTTCCTGCCCTTTGTAACCATGACATCCTTTTCCATTGCATCACAATAGAAAAACTCTTTCCACTGATCCGCCATCGTTCCCCCCAATGCACCAATTCCTGCTTTGATAAGTCCCATAATAAAACCCCCTGTTTAAAAATACTCAAACTTCCCATACCGCCTGGCGTAAGGAAGTTTGAGTTATTAAATTTTGCTGCTATATAAATGTGCCATGTTAAAAATTACATTGCATCAACAACCGTATCAAGAACCTCGATAATTGCAACCATTGCATCAGTAAGTGTCAGCGCATCTTCTTCTGTAATGCTGTCCTGTGTGATTGTTCCCATTTTCTCAATAATGTCATATGCCTGGTTTAACGCATCTTCAATCTCTGTATTGGCTTCAACCGCATCACTGTTATAAGCCTCTGCCACTACATCATAAGCTTCTGTCAGAATTCCATAATTTTCTGAAAGAGCAGCAAAGGTTTCATCAGATACCATCTCGCCTGCATCACCGGTGGTTTCCATTCCATCTACTACATCGGAAAGGCCATTAAGAATGTCTTCCATCGCACTGTTTAAAGTCTGCGCGTCTTCCTCTGTAAGGGTATCCTGAGTGATTTCTCCCATTTGATCAATCACCTCGGCCGCCAAAAGCATTGCGTCCTCAATATCAGCGTTTGCTGCAATTTCATCACTGCTGTACAATTCCAATACCGCATCATAGCATTCAACTACCAAAGCATAATTATCCTGAAGAATTTTAAAGTTTTCATCAGATACCATTCCATCTGCAGTATCTTCCGTGGTATCTTCTGTAGTATCTTCCGCTTCCTCTACGGGTGCCTGCGCCTCTTCTTCGGGAGCCTGCGTTTCTGTTCTTGCTTCCGCAGCGGGAGCTGTTGCTTCTGTTTCCTTACCTCCGCAGGCTGTTAATGCTGCCACCATTGCAACTGTCAAAATAACTGATAATAATTTCTTTTTCATTTTTTCTTTTCTCCTTTTCATCTTTGTTAAATTATTGTACAAAAGCAATCATCAAAAATGGATGCTTTGTTACAATTCGCCCTTAAACTGCATTGAATCGACCATAGCTTCAAAATGATACCTGTAAAATGGTCGATTGCAATCCGAGGCTCCCGTTTTGTAAACGAGTTTCACCTTTTGCAAGCGGCATTCAAATTTTGTACCC
>VSNT01000114.1 GCA_009774465.1 Lachnospiraceae bacterium | reverse complement strand
ATTCGTCCGGATTGTACTCTTCGGCGAGAATATACCTTTCATCTCTGGCATGAATAAAGTGGGTGCCATGTGCCTTAAAAATTTCTTTTTGAAACTGATGAATCATTTCAAGAACTTCTTTTGCATCCTGCCTGTCAAAAGGTTCCAGGGGATATAATCCCTCTCTGTACCTGGACAGCCCCACCGGCACAACGGAAACGCTTTCCAGTACGGGAATGTATTCCATCAGTTTTTTGATACTGTACTCTAATTCCTTTCCATCATTTACCCCTTTACATAAAACAATCTGCCCGTTCATGGTAATTCCGGCTTCATACAGCCGCTGCGCCTTTTTTAATGCCTCCCCCGCAAAGCGGTTATTCAGCATTTCACACCGGAGCTTTGGATTCATAGTCTGGAAAGAGATATTAATGGGAGAAAGATGGTACTTTATAATTCTGTCAATATCGTAATCTGACATGTTGGTAAGCGTCACATAATTGCCCTGCAAAAAAGAAAGTCTGGAATCATCATCCTTAAAGTACAGTGTATCCCGCATTCCCTTTGGCATTTGATCAATAAAACAGAAAATACATTTATTATGACAGGATCGGTATTCGTCCATAAGACCGTTTTCAAATTCAATTCCCAGATCCTCGTCTTCGTCTTTATCAACCTCCAAAAGCCACTGCTCTCCGTCCGGTTTTTCAATCAGCACCTCTATATATTCATTTTCCACATAATACTGATAGTCGAAAATATCCTCTATGGTTTCATTATTGATTGCCAGCAGCCTGTCCCCGGGCTCAATGGAAAATTCCATCGCTATACTATCCTTATGAACAAATCTGACGACATGTCCTTTTTGTTTTTTACCACTCATAAACACTCCTTTTATCTATATTATTTTACTAGAATTTCCTTGACGTGTCACTAGCATAATGATATAAAATAAAAGTGTATTTATAATATTTACATTCTGGAGGTTATCATGCCTAATTTACATGAATTAGAGGCAGCTATTCCGGTTGCTCCCCTGAAATTAGTCGTTTTGGATTCTGCTGTAAAACTGGGAAACCGTGTTAACGATCATCTTATTACATTCCGGAGAGATGTTAAGAATATTGCAAAAAATGATCCTGCTTTTGAAGGCTACGTGTCTGACAACTTTATTCTGAATGCTTCCTGTTACCGTTTTGGAAGCGGCGAAGGAAAAGCTGTTATTTCCGAATCAGTCAGAGGCAAGGATCTTTTTATTCTTGTGGACGTCTGCAATCACAGTATTCCTTACACCATGAACGGATATACCAACTATAAATCTCCTGACGATCATTACCAGGATTTAAAGAGGATTATTTCCGCTGCAAACGGCAAAGCCCACCGAATCAACGTAATCATGCCCTTTTTATACGAAGGACGACAGCACAGAAGGACAAGACGCGAATCCCTTGACTGTGCCTATGCAATTGAAGAATTAAGTAAAATGGGCGTCAGCAATTTCATCACCTTCGATGCCCATGATCCCCGGGTTCAAAATGCCGAACCGCTAAAGGGTTTTGATAATTTCACACCGCCCTATCAGTTTATTCAGGCCCTTCTGCATACCGAAGAAGGTCTTCTGATTGACAAAGATCATCTGGTAGTAATCAGTCCTGATGAGGGTGCCCTTGACAGAGCGGTTTATTTTGCAAATGTTTTAGGTGTTGACACCGGCATGTTTTATAAACGAAGAGATTACTCTACTATCGTCAATGGCAAAAACCCTATCGTTGCACATGAATTTTTAGGGGATAATATCGATGGAAAAGATGTGATCATCATTGACGACATGATTGCTTCCGGCGGAAGCATGATCGACACTGCAAAGCAGTTAAAGGCAATGAATGCCAAACATGTTTACATATGCTGTACCTTCGGACTGTTTACAGAAGGACTTGCAGGGTTTGATGAGGCATACGAGAAATGCTATTTTGATAAAATCATAACAACCAACTTAACTTATCAGCTTCCGGAACTGAAATCCCGTCCATATTACGTGGAAGCTGACATGAGTAAATTCCTTGCTTCCATTATTGATTTTATGAACCATGATTCTTCTATGGCTAATGTTTACACGCCCACAGAAAAAATTCATGAATTTCTTGCAAAATATAACAATCGTGAACTGTCTTATGAATAATGAAACCATAAAATACCCCGCAGCAGGCTGACAAATTTATTATTTCACACCTGCTGCGGGTATTTATTTATTCCTTTATCAAAGGAAAATACATATTTACTTTAAACAAATCTCCATCCATTAAAATTTCAAATTTCCCGTTCTGAAGCTCTGTTAAATTCTTTGCAATGGATAATCCAAGTCCACTTCCTTCTGTAGTTCTGGATTCATCCCCTCTGATAAACCGTTCCGTAAGCTCCTTTGGATTAACTTTAAGCGGCTGTGCCGAAATATTTTTAACAGAAAGCATCACCTGGGCTGCAGCTTCTTCATCTTCCATAACAGTTATATCAATATACACTCTTGTCCCTTCAAGGGCATATTTTACAATGTTGTTGAACAGATTTTCAATGACACGCCAGATTCTTCGGCTGTCCGCCATAATATGCACACTTCCCTTAGGCGCCTCAAGCACAGGATACAATGCTTTTTTCTCAAATTTCTCTGAAAACTCTCCTATGGTCTGATTGATAAGCTCAACAAGATTGATCTTTTCCCAATGGAGTACAATATTCCCGGAAGAAATTTTTGAAGCTTCCACCAAATCATCCGTAAGCTGTTTTAACCGCTGCGACTTCACATCCAGCACTTCAATATATTCTCTTATTTTTGCATCCTGCACATTTTCCCTCTTAATCAAATCCACATAATTGATAATGGAAGTAAGCGGTGTTTTAATATCATGAGATACATTTGTAATCAAATCTGCTTTCAGCCTTTCATCCTTCATACTGGTTTCCACCGCTTCCTTTACGCTGTCGCCAATACGATTGACTGCCCTTGCAAGAATCAGATCTTCCCCGTACATACCTTCTTCTTTTATTTTGTGTTCCAGTTTTCCTTCCTGAATCATCCAAATGCCCTCTAAAATTTTCTGTCTGGACATAGACGACCGGTATAACAAATATCCAACAGCGCCATCAAAGAGCGCCAATATTACCAATGTTGCCAGTATAGCCGAATCACCAAATCCCCACAGCATAAAGGCTGTCACTCCGGCATTAACCAATATTACAATTCCAAAGGGAACCCACACCCTCAAAATACTGGTGGAATGATTATAGGCATATAAAATTAAATTTTTGATGGCTGCTCCAAGCTTTCTGATTAAGCTGTCCTTCCACAGGCTTCCTGCCTTGATTCTTCTGACAAAACTGTAGTAAAAGAAGGAAAACAAAAGGCTTACCAATAATGCCCATATATTAGCGGCTGTTGTGATCACATTTTGATTTGCAAAACTCCAGATTGCATACACCAGTTCCATAGTCACAAAAACTATGCCGAAGCCTGTAAGCACAGCCGCAGCCAGCATCACTTCTGTGTAGATACGATCCTGCCAGTAAAGCTGTATGGCAGTTTCTCCATTTTCTCCCCGGCTTTTTCTGCCCTCCTTAACAGTTAAAAGAAACAAAAGTGCAAAATACATAAACAGGCAGAAAACCGCACCGGCCAGATACTGTACAACATAAGGCGCATATTTTCCAAATTCAGACTTCCCCTGATAAAAGGAATCTTTACGAGAATAAGAAGCATCAATTCCCACCATAATCTGTGTATCCTCCGGATATGCATATTCATATCCGTTTAAAACATACCTGACGGTGGCTTCTCCCACATCTGTGTTTGTGTCATACTGCATATTGTGGGGATCATAATAAATATACCTGTCACACACGTCTTTCAGACTTTTACTTAAACCTGAAAGGGTGGTATCCCTTGTATTCATGTTGGTAAATACCTGAACATCTCCGCCAATGTTTCTGCGGATAAAATACACAACATTTGTATTTTCAGAAGCAAAATACTCATTATATGACAAATATTCCCTGTAATTTATTTCCAGATCCTTTGCTGCATTGACCAGATGATTGCAAAGGGTAACATATTCTCCCCAGGAGGAAGTATATTCTTCTATATTTTTTCCTTCCGCACTGGTATACCGGTTATTTAATAAATTAAAAGTAGTCCTGTAGGAATCATTATCAAAATCGTCTGCTTTCAATTGATTGCTGGAAACACTGGGAATTTCTCTGGTGGTTGTCTTTAAGTCCGAATTGAGATAACCAATCGCTCCGCCGCTACATCCTTCCAGATCAACTACCCGGAAAATGCTCTGTTTCCCTAAAAACTCAATTTCTTCTCTGGGCGTTAAGCTGGCAGTATCATACTGAAAACCTGCCTGTGCCCATTTGATCAGGTCATTTAAGTAATAATCCGCAGTGATATACTCCGGAGATACTCCATAATATCTTTCTGAAAAGGCTGTCACGTCAATCTTTTTCTCCGGATCAAACTCTCCTTCTGTCTCCATCTGTGCCCGAATCGCTCCATAGCAGATAAGATCCGATACACTGTTCCCCAGCATCTGGTTAAACATATTAGAGTCCTCAAAGGAATCCGTATCCGCATCATGGCTGATATTATATATTTCCGTCCCATCCTTTGTTTTAATAGCAACACAGGTTCCCAAAAGCACCATCACCGCTAATGCCACTGCTCCAACAAAAGACAGATGTTGTAAAAAGTGAAAGAACAGCAAGGAAGCCTTGCCACTTTTCCTTTTATTTTGTCTTTTCATTTCTTTTTGTTCTTTTTCCTTCTGCTCACTGCCTGTCACTTTTTGCTCTTCCATTTTGCCCTCTCCTATTGCTTTTCAATCTTATATCCTACGCCCCATACTACTTTTAAGTATCTTGGCTCTTTGGGATTGATCTCTATTTTTTCCCGAATATGCCTGATGTGCACTGCAACGGTATTGTCTGCACCAATGGCTTCTTCATTCCAGATATTTTCATAAATCTGGTCAATGGAAAAAACTTTACCCTGATTTTTTACTAAAAGAAGAAGAATATTATACTCGATAGGCGTCAGCTTTACCACTTCTCCATCTACTGTCACTTCCTTGGTATCATCATTGATGCACAATCCTCCTGCAGTAAACAATGCGTTATTTTCCACATTTAAGTTACCCAACTGGGTATACCTGCGCAAATTTGACTTAACCCTGGCTACCAGCTCCAAAGGATTAAAAGGCTTGGTCACATAATCGTCCGCGCCTATATTAAGCCCTAATATTTTATCCGTATCCTCTGATTTTGCCGAAAGAAAAATAATGGGAATGCTGCTGGACTCTCTGATTTTTAAAGTTGCATGAATTCCATCCATTTTAGGCATCATAATATCAATAATAAGAAGATGAATATTCTGTTCCTTCAACATTCTGATTGCCTGCTCGCCATCATAAGCCTTGAAAATTTTGTACCCTTCCTGATTTAAGTAAATTTCAATGGCATCTACAATTTCCTTATCGTCATCGCAAACTAAAATATTTGTCATGGTATTTTTACCTTTCATAGTTTATCCTGTGATTTGACATTATTAGTAAACCACAAAAATTTTAAGTGTTACTTAGGAAAAAAGTTAAGACTTTCTTAATTCCATAAATGCTGCCAGATTTCCTCTTTTTCCATTGCTGGCACGATGGGAAAACAAAACCCTGCTGTTACAGCAGGTGCACAAATCCGTCACTTCCAAATGACTTTCCAGAATACCTGCATTTAAAAGAACTGTTCGATTGGCCTCCCATAAGTCCAACTGATACTTTCCTTCCTGACGCCCCGCTTTCAGCATCTTCTGCCATTTATCCGGAAAACTCTGACGGAAGGCATCTGCCACCTCAATACCTACTTCATAACAGTCCTGACAAATGGAAGGACCAATTGCTGCATATACATCTTCTGGATTCGTTCCATAAACTTCATGCATTTTTCCAAGCATCACTTCTCCCATTTTATTTACAGTTCCCCGCCAGCCGGAATGTGCCAGCCCGACTGCTTTATTTTTCACATCTGCAAAATATAAGGGAACACAGTCTGCATAAAAAGTGCACAACAGTATTCCCGGTTCGTTGGTAATCAATCCGTCCACATCATCATAATCCTGTGGACATGTCACACCTTTTCCACAGTCTTTTTTTGAAACAACACGCACATTGGTAGTATGCGTCTGCCTGGAACATACAATTTTATCCGGTGTGGTATGAAAAATTTCTGCAATTCTCTTAAAGTTTTCGTCTACCGCTTCCTTTTCATCTCCCCGTGAATAACTCAGATTCATGGATTCATAAATTCCCCTGCTCACTCCCCCAATACGGGTAGAAAATAAATGTCTGACCATTTCCAATTGTTCTAACAATGGAAAGGTCAGATATACAACCTCTTTGTATTGGTTCACATTCATATGTGCACCGCCTGTTTTTCGTTTTAAATCCATTTTCAATTTTCTCCGCCTTTCTATGAAATATGCCCTTTATGCCTGGAGCATTACCATGACTGCCTTTCATACTTTCTTCTGTAGAAAAATGCGTTTTTGTACCAGAATATTTCATCTCCATAAACAGCCACAACATCATAACGCACCTGCATTTGTGCAGTTTCTTTGTGAAGTATTCTGTAGTAATCAGATACCAGACATATTTTTGTCTGCTTGCTTTCTCCCACCGCTTCTTCCGGCAGTCCTGATCTTTTGTTTTTTCTGTATTTTACCTCCACAAAAACCAGACATCCTTCATGGACTCCAACCAGGTCAATTTCTCCCTGCCTGCATCTGAAATTCTTTTCCACACAGACGAACCCGTATTTTCCAAGGTATTCGGCCGCCTGCTCTTCATATGTCTTTCCTATTTGCCGCTTATTCAAATACAGCTCCTTTTCCTATTTATTCATTTTCGCCTTGATTTTATCCATAGCATCTACAAACACTAAAATCTCTGCAACCACCTCATACAGCTCCGGCGGAATCATATCTCCGATTTCCAGACGGGATAAGGTGTCAGCCAGCTTATCATCTCTGTGTACAGGAACCGCCGCTTCCTGCGCCTTTTCTATGATCCGCTCTGCAATCACGCCTTTACCACTGGCAATTACCCGGGGAGCACTGTCATCCGGATCATAAGAAAGTGCAATTGCCTGTTTGATTTTCTTTTTTTCCTCTGCCATGCTCATCCTTCCCCCTTTTTCGGATTTTCATCTATTACTTTTCATGGCCTATTTCCGGCTCAGGCTCTTGCATCAAAGGAATAGCCTGCAAGCACGGAAACATTTTTCCCCTGCTTTAAAATTTCATCCATTACGTTTGTTTTCTCATCCCTGTTAACAAATTCCGCACTCATGGAATAGCCCCTGCTCTCCAGCCTTTCATTTAAGATATTAATATTCTGCATAATAAGATCAAGGGCACTGTCTTCTGCCAGATAAAATTTCGTAGAAACCTTCTGGTTATTTAAAGCCACATAAACATCCAGGCTTCCCAAATGCTCCATATCAAGATGTAAAAGTGCGCTTACGCTGCCATCTTTTTTAGCCAGACTCTTTTTATTCGTATATACAAACAAATCCCCATTTGCATTTTGACTTTGCATTTTAAGGGGAAGCTGCACATAGGTAAACATTTGATTGAGCTGGTTCATGAAGTCTATGTTTCCCGTTACATTTGATACAGCCTTTCCAAGAGGCGTCGCCGCCCTTCCTGTCTGATTAAGAATCTCATTTAAACGGTTCATCTGACTGTTTAATTTTTCATACAGCTTATCAACACTATGTTCCTTCGCCACTTCTTCCGGCTGTATCATCCACTGTTTGCTCATTTCATTTTTCAGCAAATGTTTAAATTCTTTTCCTTCCAGGAGTTTAAAAAGCGCTTCCTTATCAGGCAGCGCTTCCTGAGAAAGGAGCCTTCCAATCTCCTGTAAAAACTCTTTTCTGCCAATTTTCCCACCTGCCACTGCTTCTGCAAGCTGATTTGGTGCACCTGCCTCCTTTAGCTGCCTGGCCAATGCTTCTGCTTCCTTTTCAGGCAGCAATGCCTCCTTTGGCAAAGCACTGTTTCCTCCCTCGTTTGCAGCCAGATTGGAATTCACCCCGTCCTGCTGACCGTTTTCCTCTGCTCCGGAAGGTGAGAGTTCTTCTGTGAGCATACCAAGTATCTCTTTATAAAAATTAATTCCTTCCCGCCAGCTTTCGCTTCCTGTTATTTCCTGAAATGACTGAGTAAAGGCATCTACAATATCGGTAAGGCTTTCGCTCATTTGATGCTGATAATTTTTATATGACTCAAACTGCATAATGTTTTCAGGGGTTACAGGAATGGAAAGGCGCTGCATCTGAACCAGTGTCTGAATATCTGTCTGTGGATTTGCATTGATATACCGGTTCATCTGATACAAAGACTGCCTGTCAATGGGCAGGCCTTCCTGCATCATTGCCTTCACCATTGCTGCTGTTATACTGTTTTCGGGGAGTCCGGCTGCCTGAAGCGCTTTGGACACATTGGGATCCTGACTTAAATTTTCAAAAAGAGGCAGCAAAACTACTTTTGCCGAGCTGCTGTTCTTAATCTGAAAACTGAGAAGCTGCCCTGTCTGCGGCATCATTCCCCCTTCCAACTTGGCCTGCAGCAGTTGATTTTTCCCCAGTTCAAGCAAAATTTCATTTCCCTCTCTGAGAATCACTTCCCCTGTAATGGACTGTCCCGGAGATTTTCCCTGAATTACCTCCATTCCGTTTTTCAGCCCCTGTTCCATAGAAGAGGTATCTTTTAAATCCACATTTCCCGTGATATTCTGATGAACCTGATTTATATTAGATGAAAGCCTCATTGGCGCTCCTTTCTGTTACTACAGAAAATTTTTAATGAAGGTTTTACGATGGACAGGTGTAGGGCCAAATTTACGCAGCGCTTCCAGATGCGCCTGTGCGCCATATCCCTTATTAGAAGCAAAACCATATTCTGGATACACTGTATCATACTGTACCATCAGCCTGTCTCTGGTTACTTTTGCAATAATGCTGGCGGCCGCAATTGAAATGCTTTTTGCATCCCCTTTAATGATGGGCACCTGCTTTATCGTAACCTCAGGAATGGTTACCGCATCATTCAGCAAAAGATCCGGCACCTGCTTTAATTCACTGACAGCCTGACGCATTGCTTCATAAGTTGCATTTAAAATATTGACCTCATCAATCCGTTCCGGCGAAACGAACCCCAGTCCGGTGGCAACTGCCTTTTCCATAATCACTTCATATAACTCTTCTCTCTTTTTTTCGGAGAGTTGCTTGGAATCATTTAGATATAATATGTCACAATCCCTGGGAAGTATCACCGCACCGGCCACCACCGGACCGGCTAAAGGTCCTCTTCCCACCTCGTCAATTCCGCAAATATAAGAAAATGAACTGTATTTTTTTTCATATTCTTTCATTTTCTCTGTCCGGGCAAGCTCTTTTTCATATTCCTGTATTTTCTTTCTTGCCTTTGTTACCAGTGCTGTAACACCTGTTCTTAAATCCTTTTCATAGGTACTTATAAAAGCAGGCAGCTCACTTAAATCGGCTGCCTGTAAAATTTCACGAATTTCACTTATCTTTTGTTCCATAACTTCTGCCTTTTCCTTAAAATCCTTACATTTACTGGTGCTTGATCATACCTGCCTGGTCTAAAGGCCAGATACGCATCCATGCCTTTCCGATCAGTTCATCACGATGGATATTTCCCACCACGGGATCGCGGCTGTCAGAACTGTTATTTCTGTTGTCCCCCATTACAAAATACTCATCATCCCCCAGCGTAACAGGTTCAAATGCTCTTCCCGAATCAGCAATGACTTCTTTTCCGTAGGATTCCTGCAGAACTTCTCCGTCAATAAAAATAGAGCCATTTTCATCAATATAAATTGTTTCCCCAGGCAGTCCGATAATCCGCTTTATATAATAGGTTTTTTCTTTATACCTGAATGGAAACACAATAATATCAAAGCGCTGGGGATCTTCAAATCGATAGGAAATCTTGTCAACAATCAGGTTATCCCCGTCGCTTAAAGTTGGTTCCATAGAAGCACCCTGCACTTTTGTTCTCTGTCCTACATAAGTTACTGCAAGAAAAGTTAAGACCAAAACTACCAGCAGATATACACTTGTGCTTAAAATCTCTTTTAACTTTTTGTTCATTGCCACTCCTTTGGGCTTTCTAATGTAACCCTGCCCAGCTTTCCACTTCTGAAATCATCTATAACTATGGAAGCCGCCCTCATAAGATCCGGCTGCTCTCCTTTTAAAAAGCACCGCCTGCTGACACATATTTCTTCCAACATCTTGTAGGCATCCTCACATAAAATGATCTGATATCTCTCTTCCAGTGCCTTAGGATATTTCTCATATAAGAAAGAAAGGATCGCTGCTGCAAGCTCATCCCCATGAAGAATCTCATCATTAATAGATCCAATCATGGCAAGCCTCTCTCCCACCTTTTGATCCTCAAATCTTGGCCATAAAATACCGGGTGTGTCCAAAAGCTCCAGATTCTTACCTAATCTTACCCACTGCTTTCCCTTTGTAACACCAGGCTTATTTCCTGTTTTGGTACAGGCTCTTCCTGCAAAGGAATTAATAAAAGTAGACTTTCCCACATTTGGGATGCCTGCCACCATCGCCCTGACAGGTCTGTTAATGATTCCCCGCTTTCTGTCCCGTTCAATCTTTTCCTGACAGGCTTTTTGTACCAGAGGCTGAATGTTTTTGACTCCCATACCGGATTTTGAATTAATCTCCTGAACAAAAAAACCCTTTTCTTCAAAGTATTTTTTCCACAATGCATTAAATTCAGGATCAGCCAGATCTACTTTATTCAGTAAAATAATTCTGAACTTATTTTTTCCTATCTCATCTATATCCGGATTTCTGCTGCTCATGGGAACCCTTGCATCGACTATTTCAATCACCAGATCTACCAGCCGGCTGTCCTCCTGCATCATCCGCCTGGCTTTGGTCATATGCCCCGGATACCATTGATAATTCATATATTAACCTATGCCTTTCAAGAATCACTCTACAAATCCCATCTGGGCCTCTTCACCGCCAAGGTGGAACCATGCCTTTCCGGCAATTGTATCTTTGCTCACCGGTCCAATATTTCCTGACCGGCTGTCCTCGCTGAAATTCCGATTATCCCCCAGCACAAAATATTCATCACTTCCAAGCAGAATCTCTGACGCCGCTATACCCGGATCTGCAATTTTATCGTAGGACTCATCCTCCTTTAAAAGCTCTCCGTCAATATACACATAACCGTCTATAATCTGTATCTTTTCTCCGGGAAGCCCCACCACACGTTTTAAATAATAATGGGAATTTGTATTTCCATTGGGTAAAAATGCAATTACCTCTCCTCTTTTAGGAGAAAAAACTTTATACTTAAATCTGTTGATCAGAACTTCCTCGCCATTTTGAAGCACAGGATTCATGGATACACCAATTACGCTCACCTGCATTCCAACGGAAAACACAATTACAGACGCCAGCAATATTGCTGCAAAACAGCAGAAAATAGTACTGAATATTTCACGTATTGTTTCTTTGCTGATCTTCTTTTTCTTTTCGTAAAAAGTAAGCCCTTTGTGTCTTGCCATAGCATCAATCGTTCCTTATTTCTTATCTAATTGTACACATGCTTATTGATGTAAAAAAAGGGCAAAATCAGGATTTTGCCCTTGCGGATTACTGAATCAACTATTTAATTGCCTCTTTTACTTTAGCTTTCTTACCCACCCGGTTTCTTAAGTAGTTAAGCTTAGCTCTTCTAACTTTACCTCTGCGGACTACTTCAACCTTCTCTACATTAGGAGAATACAAAGGCCATGTCTTTTCTACTCCCACGCCATTGGATGTCTTTCTGACCGTATAAGTAGATCTGGCGCCTGTTCCCTGCTTTTTCAGAACAACGCCCTCAAAAACCTGAATTCTTTCACGATTACCTTCCTTAATCTTAGCATACACTTTGACCGTGTCACCTACGTTAAAATCTGTTACTTCTTTTAATGCTTCGTCTTCAATGCTTTTAATTATTTCGTTCATTTCAAACCTCCATATACTTGTAAACTAATCAGATGTTCTTAATACACATGTAACAGAGGACCATCACAATTTCGCAACATTAATAATTTATCATATAACGCCCTAAAATGCAAGCATATTATAATAATTTGTTACATTGACGTCCCCTTTTTCCGCTCTTTCTTAAGTCTCCGCGCCTCCTGCTTTGCTTTTTTTATAAAATATTCCTGATTTTCTTCCACCCATTTTTCATACAAATCATTTCTTAAGTGTTTTGTTTTTTCAAGGGAGCGCTCCAGCCTCCACTCTTCCACCTTTTTATGATCGCCTGATAAAAGAACCACAGGCACCTTTTTATCCATCCAGATTTCAGGTCTTGAGTACTGTGGGTACTCCAGCAGGTAATTACTAAAGCTCTCTGTTTCCCCCGAAATTTCATTGCTCAAAACCCCCGGAACCATTCTTGAAATTGCATCAATCATGACCATTGCCGGCAGTTCTCCGCCTGTAAGAACATAATCTCCAATGGAAACATAATCGGTAACAATCTCCTCCAAAACCCTTTCATCAATTCCCTCATAATGGCCGCATAGTAAAATAATATCTTCTTCCCCTGCAAATTCCCTGGCCATAGACTGACAAAAAGTTTTTCCCTGAGGCGTTGCATAGATCACTCTTGTATTTTCTCCATCCCCGCCCCGGGCACTGATCTTTTCCTTAACTGCCTTCCATGTATCATAGAC
>VSNT01000113.1 GCA_009774465.1 Lachnospiraceae bacterium | reverse complement strand
CATTCCGCTGCCTGGACAGGCAGCAGTTATAGAAAATAACAACTATTTGATTAATAGAAATTTTGTATGCTTTGATATGATAATACCATACAAAATATCGTTTTGCAAGCAATTTTTATATAAGTAAATTTTATTTCTCAGCATTGTAAACTTCTTCTCCTTGTTTTATAATATTTTTAACATTATTTCTGCGTTAGACCATCCATTTAAGTTAGAAAAATATCTATATTGAGTGGGAAAATTTAATGCAAAAAGACAGGAGAAACTATTTATGGATAAAAATTCGTCAATCACGCCAAACAAATACTCTTTTTTTACGAATGAATATCTGCTGACAGAAAAAATGTGTGCAGAAGCAGAAATATCAAGAATTGACGTTGGACTCGTCATTGCATGGATTCTTCTTACGCTCATGTTTTTTATGATGATGCCTTCTGTCCCTTCCATGATTTATGATTACTTTTCCACGCCTTCCCTTGGCACAATTTTTTCTCTTTCCGGCGGTGTTGGAATTACAATTCTGCCCTCCTTTGCTGTTATCCTGTTAATTGCAAAGACCTTTCCCCAAAAAGTGGGAGCCAAACGTTTTCAGGAACAGCTCCAACTTGTGCCCGGTGAAAAAAGAAATCTGTCTTTTTATGACGAATATGTGGAAGTTGCCGGAAAGTTCAGAAAAAAACTCCCTTATACAGAGTTAAAGCGTACAGGAGAAACCAGAAATTTATACATATTATATTTTAAGGAAAAAAGAATTTTATTTGTAGCAAAAGCCGGTTTTCATAAAGGTACATTGACAGAGCTGAAATCCTTTGTCAAAAAGCACAGAACCATCAGTTCAAAGCTCTATGGCATCCTTCGCTGGCTTCCTGCTGTTTTTTTCCTGCTTTTATGCTGTTATGCAATATGGGAATAGTTCAGCCATGCAGAATTGATTGTGCATGGCCGAACTATTACACAATCCGCGTAAAATACCTCTCCCATTATTGATTTTTCTGCCAAACAGTGTTACTATTTTAACAAAGTGATTTTTAATTTATAACAATATCGAGGTGGAGACAAATGAGTAAAACATTCGCAGATTTAATTGCCAAAGTTAATGAATGCGGCACCAAAAAAGTGGCTGTAGCTGTAGCGCAGGATTCTGCTGTATTAGAAGCAGTATCTGCTGCAAAAGAAAGAAAGATTGCTGACGCTATCTTAGTAGGCGACGAAAAGAAAATCAGGGAAATTGCTTCTTCCATGAACATTGATTTAAGCGGCTTTGAAATTATCAATGTAGAAGATACGTCACAGGCTGCTCTTACTGCTGTCAAGCTTGTTCATGAGGGGAAGGCTGATATGTATATGAAAGGTCTGATCGACACCAAGGGCTTTTTAAAGAGCGTTCTGGATAAAGAAGTAGGCCTTCGTACCGGTAAACCCTTATCTCATGTCTGTGTATTTGAGATTGAGGGAATTGATCATCTTCTTTTCCTCACTGACGTAGCATTTATTCCTTATCCCACACTGGAAGATAAGGTAAATATTATTCATAATACTCTGGAAATTACCGAAGCCTGCGGCATTACAAATCCAAAGGTAGCTCCACTTGCAGCAGTTGAAGTAATCAACCCTAAAATGCCTGCTACCGTTGAAGCGGGAGAACTTACCCAAATGAATAAAGATGGAAAGATTCCCGGATGTATCGTTGACGGTCCTTTATCCCTAGATCTTGCCATTGATCCGGAAGCTGCAAAACATAAAGGCGCTACTGACAGAGCCATCCAGGGCGATGCGGATATCCTGCTTTTCCCTGACATTCATGCAGGCAATCTCGTTTACAAATGCCTGGTACATACTGCAAAGGTCATCAATGGAAATATTCTTACAGGAACCAAGGCTCCCGTAATCCTGACTTCCCGTTCTGATGATTTTGAGACCAAGGTAAATTCCATTGCTTTAGGCGCTGTTGTTGCTGAAGCTATGGCAAAAAATAATTAATAAATTGGAGGAAAGCAAATGGCTATTAAAAGTTTAATCATCAACCCTGGTTCCACTTCCACCAAAATTGGCGTATTTGAAGATGAAACCCTTTTATTTGAAGAAACTCTTCGCCACTCTACCGAAGAAATTGCCCAGTATGCTTCTATTGTAGATCAGAAAGATTTTCGCAAGCAGATCATTTTAGACCTTTTAAAGAGCAAAGATTTCGACATCAACTCTTTACAGGTAATTGTTGGACGCGGCGGCATGTTAAAGCCTATCCCCGGCGGCACCTACGCGGTAAGTGATGCTCTTTTGGAAGACTTGAAAATTGGCAAACAGGGACAGCACGCTTCCAACTTAGGCGGTATTCTGGCAAGAGAAATAGCTGACTCCATTGGCGTTCCTTCTTATATTGTAGATCCTGTTGTGGTTGATGAATTAATGCCAATTTCCAGATATTCAGGGGTTCCTGAGCTTCCCCGTACCAGCGTGTTCCATGCACTGAATCAAAAGGCGGTTGCAAAACGCTTTGCAAAAGAGCAGGGAAAGGCATATAACACCTTAAATCTTGTTGTAGTACACATGGGCGGCGGTGTTTCCGTAGGTGCTCATGAAAAGGGGCGTGTAATTGACGTATTTAATGCTTTAGACGGAGATGGCGCTTTTTCTCCTGAAAGAGCAGGTGCAGTTCCTTCCGGCGCACTGATCAAAATGTGCTTTTCCGGCAAATATACCGAAAAAGAAGTTTACAAAAAAATCGTAGGCAATGGCGGTTTCAATGCCTATGTTGGTACAAACGATATGCGCGACGTAGAAAAAATGGTAAGTGAAGGCGACAAAAAAGCAGAAGAAGTGCGTGAAGCATTTATTATGCAGGTTGCTAAAAATATTGGTTCCATGTCATGTGTTTTAAAAGGGAAAGTAGATCAGATCATTATTACCGGCGGCATCGCTTATGATAAGGTTGTTGTCAGTGAATTAAAGGAGAGAGTTGGCTTTATTGCTCCTGTTACCGTTTATCCCGGAGAAGATGAACTGCTTGCTTTGGCACAGGGCGCGCTTCGTGTTATGAACGGTGAAGAAGAGGCAATGACCTATTAAATATCATTCGTTATTTTAATTATGCTTATATCTATTATTTGAATCCCATTTTTAACCCCCTGCGGCTTAAATAGCTGCAGGGGGTTCCTCGATATATAAATATTAAATTTAAATTAAATTATGTATTTTCTTCATTTTCATCTTCAGACTGCCTGTTCTTTTCTGCCATTTTTTCCTTCTGCTTTTCTCCGGAAACCCTTAAATACCTGCGGACTACACATAAAAGAGCTACACTTATGACCGACACAAAATCCTGATATGGTGTGGTATCCCCTACAATCATGTGACGAGCCACAAGGAAAATCAACACCTCAATTACATTTTCCGAACTGGGCCTACAGAGCATTCCCAGAAATTCAATTCCTATGACAAGCATAAATATCTGTTCCAGATAACGCTTGAATTCAGAAGTATCCGTCAACAGTCTTTGAAACACGGCAACATCTCTGACTATACTTGCTATGGAAAGAAGAATTGCCACCAGTACCAGCACTGCCGCCACCAGGTCCAGCAATACACAAATCTTCTGTATAATTTTTCTTATTTTTTCCAGCTGCCTCATGGAATCACGCATACGAAATAACCACTCTTTCTTCTATTAACGATATAATCAATTGTTGCCTGACTCCTTTATTGTATCCGGTAATTCTCATAAAGTAAAGATATTTTGTACAACCTTGCAGGCTGAACTTTTACCTGTCATGGGCCGATCTTGCAAACAGAAGGAGCATTGGGAATATTTCCAGTCTCCCCGTAAGCATTGCTGCCGATAATATCACCTGGGCCCAGTCAGAGTAAACACTGAAATTCGCCATTGGCCCAACCCCTGCAAGTCCCGGTCCAATATTGTTAAAACAGGATATAACTGCTGTAAAGTTGGTTGTAAAGTCCTGCCCGTCAAGGGAAATAACCAGTGTAAACAGGCAAAGCAATATCATATAAGCCGCCACATAAATTCTGGTGGAATCCAGCGTTTTTTTATCCACCGCCGCGTCATTTAAACGAACCGTAATAATCTCTTTGGGATTAATAATCTGTCTGATTTCCGCTACAAAGGATTTTGCTAAAATGATCACTCTGGAAATTTTCATTCCTCCTCCGGTAGATCCTGCACAGGCTCCAACGATCATTAAGAGCACCAGGATATGCTTGGAAAATTCCGGCCACAGTTCAAAGTCAACGGTTGCAAATCCGGTGGTTGTAATAATACTCGCCACCTGAAAAAAGGACTGTCTGAGAGCATGTCCAAGTCCGCCTGCCATTTTCGCAATATTGAACATAATTGCCAGGGTTGAAAGAAGAACAATCGATAAATAAACCTTTACCTCTTCCATACAAAAAGCTTCCTTAAACTTACGCAGCATAATCAAATGGTAAACGCTGAAATTAATACCAAAAAGAAGCATAAAAATTCCTAATATGATTTCAATTGCCAGGCTGCCATATCCCGCCACTCCTGCACTTGAAACAGCAAATCCTCCTGTGCCTGCAGTTCCAAATGCCATACAGAAGCTGTCAAACAGCGGCATTCCAAAACAAATCAGCAAGATAATCAAAAGCAGCGTCATTACTGTATAAATTCCATACAAAATCATGGATGTAGTCCGCATTCTCGGCACCAGTTTGCCCGCTGTAGGTCCAGGTACTTCCGCCCGTACCAGATGCATGGAATTGTCATTTTCCATAGGCATGACCATAAGCACAAACACTAAAACTCCCATGCCGCCGATCCAATGGGTAAAACTTCTCCAAAACAAAACTCCATGCCCCAATTCCTCCGGTTTCGCCAGAACAGAAGCTCCCGTAGTGGTAAATCCTGAAACAATCTCAAACAGAGCATTCCAGTAAGTGGGAAATCCTGAAACAATCTCAAACAGAGCATTCCAGTAAGTGGGAAATCCGCCATTTAAATAAAGAGGCATTGCCCCGATCAGGGAAATAATAATCCATGCTGCCGCCACAATAAAATACCCGTCCCGGCTGCTCATTCTTCCCTGCTTCTGCTTTACTTTCATAAGCAGGAATCCAATGATTCCGGCCGGAATCATGGTATATAAAAATCCCTTAGTGTCCCCATCACCATAAATCAATGACACCAGAAGAGGCAATATCATAAGTATCACCTCAATTAAGATAATTTTTCCGATAAAATTAATAATTATCCTTTTATTCATGCCAGTTACGCCTTTCTGCTACTTTACAAATATGTCTTCCAGACGCGCGATTTGTCTTTTGATTGTTGCAACTAATGCGGTATCACCTGCAAGCAGCACATCATCTCCTCGGGGAATAATGGTTTTTCCTTCCCTGATAATACAGCCAAGCAGTGTGTTTCTGCGCATATTTAAATCCTTAAGGGGAATATTTAAGTTTCTGGCATTTTCATCTATCTTAAATTCTATAAATTCAATTTTTCCATCCATCAGCCGGTATAAAGATTCCACCGCATCATTATCCTCAGCATTCAGCAGCGAACGACTGTAGCCTAAAATTCTGTCTGCTGCAACATCCTCTCTGGAAATAGTACAAATCCGGCTTTCTTCCGGCAATACCTTTAATCTGGACTTTGCATTAATACGTGATACTACCTTATTGATTCCCTGTGATTCCGCATACATGGCCGCTACCAGATTGTATTCATCATTGTCTGTCATGGCAATAAATGCATCCGTATTGGAAATATCCGCATTGGACATGGAGTCAAAATAAGCGAGGGTGTCGTCACACATTACAGCCGCTTTGGGCACCAGCGCAGAAAGATTTTCAGCCATTTCTTTATTCTTTTCCACGATAGTAACCTTTGCCCCCTGCCGCAAAAGAACCTCTGCAAGATAATGGGAAATTCGGCTGCCTCCTGCAATCATAACTGACTGCAACGGTTTTACCGGCATCTTTAACTGTTTAAATGATTTACGGAATTCCTCCGCTGCTCCTGTCAGATAAAGAATATCTCCCCTTTGCAGCACCGTATCTCCCTTTGGAACAAAGACCTCGCCTTTTCTTACAATTGCACAAATCAGCAGATTGATTCCCATATTTTTAGTAATTTCAATCAGAGATTTTTCTACAAGAGGAGACTTTTCCCCCACTGTCATTTCCACCAATTCAGCTCTTCCGCCTGCAAATACTTCAACCCTGGTTGCCAGAGGGAACCGAAGAAGTCTGTATATTTCCATAGCAGTTGCAAGTTCCGGATTTATAATCATGGAAAGCCCCAGTTTATTTTTATAAAAACGATTCTGGGTTGCATAATCCACATCCCTGATTCGGGCTATTGTGTGTTTGGCTCCCAGCATATGCGCTGTAAAACAGCTTAAGATATTCAGCTCATCTGAATTTGTAACTGCAATAAAAATATCCGCCTCACTGGCATTTAAATTTTTTAAAACCGCATAAGATGCACCGTTTCCCTGATAGCTGATTGCATCTACAGAATTGCTTATGTTACTGACAACACTTTCTTCCTTGTCAATCATTGTAAGTTCGTAGCCGTCACGGGATAACTGCACTGCAAGAGATCTGCCGATCTCCCCTCCGCCTACAATGAATATTTTCATATCCTTGCGTAACTTCATTTCATTCGTACCATACCTTTCCTGCTGCCCCTTTTCCTGCCCATAGCAGCCTGATCTCATATATATGGGGTGAAAAAGTTCCTGCACTTTCTTTGCAGGAACTTTTGATTTACTGTCTGACTTTAATATGCACTTCCCGAAGCTGCTGTTCTGTCACTTCGTTGGGTGCGCCGCACATTAAGTCCTGTGCAGTTCCACTCATGGGGAAAGGTATAATTTCCCTGATATTTTCCTCATTGCGAAGCAGCATAATCATGCGGTCCACACCAGGCGCCATACCTGCATGTGGAGGTGCTCCAAACTGGAATGCATTATAAAGCGCACCAAACTTCTGCTTCAATACCTCTTCATCATAACCTGCAATCTCAAACGCCTTAACCATAATATCAAGATTGTGATTTCGAACCGCACCTGAGGATAATTCTACCCCGTTGCAGACTATATCATACTGATATGCCAGAATTTCCAAAGGATCCATATTGTTAAGTGCGTCCAGGCCGCCCTGAGGCATGGAAAAAGGATTATGGGTAAAGCCGATTTTTTTGGTTTCCTCATCCTTTTCATACATGGGAAAATCATTAATAAAGCAGAAACGATATGCATTTTTCTCGCAGATATCAAGGCGTTTGCCCAATTCATTTCGAATCTGCCCCGCAAAAGATGCAGCACGTTCCTCCTTATCCGCAATAAAGAAAATCGTATCTTCTTTTTCAAGGCCGGCAAGCTCTCTCATTTCCATCTTCATATCATCCGGAATAAATTTATCGATTGGTCCCTTGTAGGACATATCTTCCTGTACTTCCAGATATCCCAGTCCGCCCATGCCAATCTCCGTGGCAAATTTCAACATTTTTTCATGGAAGCCCTTGGACTGATGACCATGAATCTTAATCGCCCTGACAGTTTTATTCTGGAAAGGCTTAAAGGTACAACGGTTAAAGAATTCCGAAAGATCTATAATCCGCAAAGGATTGCGCAGATCCGGCTTGTCAGAACCAAATTCCAGCATCGCCTGCTTATAGCTGATCACCGGATATGGCTCTTTCGTAACCGCATATCCTTCCGGTGCAAACTTTTCAAAAGTCGCTGTCAGCACTTCTTCCCCTGCCCGGAACACATCTTCCTGGGTTGCAAAACTCATCTCAAAGTCCAACTGATAAAATTCGCCGGGAGAACGATCCGCTCTTGCATCCTCGTCTCTAAAGCAGGGGGCAATCTGGAAATACTTATCTACGCCGGATACCATTAAAAGCTGCTTATACTGCTGAGGTGCCTGGGGCAGCGCATAGAATTTTCCTTTATAATGTCTGGAGGGCACAATGTAATCTCTTGCGCCTTCCGGAGAGGATGCACAGAGAATTGGCGTCTGTATCTCCATAAATCCCATTTCCGTCATTTTTTCCCGCAAAAATTTAATCACATTGGACCGGAAAATCATATTATCCATCACCTTACGGTTTCTAAGATCCAGAAAACGATATTTTAAGCGGAGATCTTCCCTGATCTCTTTGGAAGTTGCAACTTCAAAGGGAAGCTGTCTGTATACCTTTCCCAGCACCTCAACACTATGCGCTTCCAGCTCAATGGTTCCGGTAGGAATCTTGGGATTATAGGTTTCTTCGTCACGCTTTTCAATTTTTCCGCTTATGCTGATACAGTCCTCTTTATTGATTCCCTTAAGCAGCGAAGTATCTCTCATTACAATCTGGAGCACACCATACATATCCCTTAAATCAATAAAGGATACTCCGCCATGATCACGGATGTTTTCCACCCATCCTGCCACCTTCATTTCTCTTCCGATATCATTTTCGGAGATCTGGTTTAATGTGCGTTCACGGTACAATGTTGATAATTCCATTTTGATTTCCTTTCCTTTCCGTTCAGTATAAAAATCAGCCATTCCATTCATAAGGCACCATAGTATACAGTCTGCCTGACAATAAAATTAATTCTGCACGTCTGAACTGATAAACGTCCTGAATTGATATTCATCAATTCAGGACGAATCTATAATCCGCGGTGCCACCTGATTTACTGCAAGCAGTCTCTTTCCATTTTTCAATTAAGGCTGATAAAGGTGTTATTCATATGAATTCATTCTGCCGGATTCCCACCCTCCCGGCTCTCTGGAAGCGATAATTCACACTACTTGACTTCGTCTTCGCCATTTACACTGATATCATAATGTAGATTACCCGATTTGTCAATTTATAATTCTGGAAAACTTACGATAAATACATGCTAAACTATAAGGTAATTACCCCTTCTTCACAAATCTCTCCTGTATTTTTATCCCGCACGGTTACCTTAAATGCAGTTTCACTTTGTAAAACCCTTATGATATTCTCATCCGAAAAGTCCTGTATCAATTCCTTTTCGGCTGCCTGCTCATCAAGCGTGCATATCCTGTATTCAACATCCACATCACAGTTAGCTATCGTTGTTATAAAATACACATTTTCTTCCTCTGTTGATTCCTGCAGCAAAATTCCCATAGTCTGAGGAGGCAGACTATCCATTTTTTCTTCTACCGAATCATAAAACAACTCTTGTCTTTCTTCTTCATCATAAGAAGTCATCAACTGAGCAAATGTAGTAGAATACTTTACAGCTCCCTTTCCGGATAAATGGTGATAGTCCACAAAATCATCATCCTCCATATCCAACATTTCCGGGCGGCATAAATTAAAATCATAATATTCTATATCATTGTCTTTTGCATATTTTTTCATATAAGCATAAAAATCATTATAATTTCCTAATGCCTGCACATAGAAATCAGTAAACGGCGTTGTCACCAGTACCAACTGTATCTCCTCTTCCTTGCAAAGCTCCACTATCTTATTAAGATATTTCAAAGAGTAATCCGAAATAATATTTTCCGCGACTTTCAGATTATCTAAATTCGCTATCATTTCCGGATTACCTGCACCGCCAGGTATCACATATGTTCCCTTGTAAAATGCTTCCGGCACATTTTCATAATTTATATATTCTGAGGATCTCTTGCTTTTTACCACCCTTTCTATCCTTTTTCGATCCAGCAGATAATTCCCATAACGGGCAGACGCCAAAAAGCCTTCTACATAACGGTCACAATCAGAAGCATTTAATAAAAACTCCGTTCTATTCCAGTTATTTTTCATATTATCTGTTATACAGTAAATCCACTGCATTTGAATACTGCCCCTTTGAGCAGGAATATCTCTATATTGAGTGTAAAACATATCCAAATAAACTTTTTTAACCTGATTATTCTTTAATACTTCTTTTAACAGATAGTATGAACCATCCACTTTCTGCACCGGTGTGGCGGCAAAATAAGTATTCTCCCCCAAAATCCCGTCTAAAGTTCTTGGATCATATCCGCAAAACACATGAGAGGAACCCAGAAATAATGTTTCTATATCTTCCTGTTCATAAAGCTCATGCATTGCATACCTGACTTCATCATCCAAATCATCAATCAGGATATAGGACAATACACTGTTTATCACAAAAACAGCACCTATTATTATAAAAATTCCAAATATTACTTTTATTCCTCTTTTCATTTATACACCTCTAGAATTGAAAGTAAATAAATTGCCTGGCCTCATCAATTTCTGAATGAACCCCTAGGTAAATACAGGAAGAAATGATTCCAATGTAAAGAAGATAGCGGAACCATGTTTCCTGTTTTTTAACCCAGCTTATAATACTTATCCCCTTTTCATGAACAAAATCAACAAGAAACAGGATTAATAAGCCCACAATCAGCAGGTTTCTATCTCCATCTCCCAACACTTCCAAAATACCGGTAAAATCTCCCAGTTCCCTTGTCATCTGCCCTAAAATTCCAAAAGCCTCCTGTAAGGAGGAAGTTCTGAAAAAGAACCAGGCAAAATCAACAAGTGCAAAGGTTATGACTCCATTCCTTAAATTGGTACTGAAAGATGCAGTTTTCTCTTTTTTCAAAGGTAGTAAAAGATTATATAAAACCTGCATAAGGCCATGAAGCGCTCCCCAAATCACAAAATTCCAGCTTGCCCCATGCCATAGTCCGCTTACACTAAATACAATTAGCACATTTAACTGTTTTCTTAAATTTCCCTTGCGATTACCTCCCAGTGGAATGTATAAATAATCCCTGAACCAACTGGTAAGAGAAATATGCCACCTGCTCCAAAAATCCCTGATATTTGTGGCAAAGTATGGCCTTTTAAAATTCCGCATTAAAGTGATTCCCATAATCTGTGCTACACCACATGCAATATTCGTGTACCCGTCAAAATCACAATAAAGCTGAAATGCATACAATATAAGTGCTGTTGCGATTACCAAAAGTCCATAATCTGAGTAGTTTCCATACACCGTGTCTACGTATAAGGCCAGACGGTCCGCTATAACAATTTTTTGAAAAAAGCCCCACAGCATTAATAAAATACCATTTTTAATTCTTTCATAATCCCATAAATTTCTGTTTTTTAATTCTTCTAACTGGCATAAAATATTCCTGCCCCGTTCAATAGGGCCCGAGCCTAATTGAGGAAAGAAAGAAACAAATACCGCATATTTTATTAAATTATGTTCTGCCTTTTCTCCTCTGTAGACATCTATCACATAGCCAACTGCCTGAAAGGTATAATAGGAGATTCCTATGGGCAACAGTAAATCCAGCCGCAGTCCAATGGCTCTCCCACTTCCTGCCATATTCAAAAAGCTATTGATACTGTCCACAAAAAAATTGAAGTATTTAAATAGAAAAAGAATGGAAAAACTTACAATACAACAGCCTGCAATCATCCATTTTTTAGTTTTTTCTTCTTTTGCGGTCTCTAAAAAACGTCCTGTAATATAGGTGCATAATGTAATAAATGCTAACAAAAATGCACTTTTCACATTCCAGCACATATAAAAATAGTAATTGCAGGCCAACAGCCATACCAGCCTTGTTTTTTTGTGCATAAAAAAAAGAATTAAAACTGCAATCAGGAAAAACGCAAAAAAGTGCACGGAATCAAAACTCATATATCTATTTCTCCTTTTCCCAATTATCCTCCCTGTATTTATGGGTTCATTGGGCACACGAACTTATTTTTGTTTATCATAACGGACAAAGGAAATTTCGTCAACAAGTCATAGCACCAGATCTTTTAATATTGCAATTGCAATTTCCTTCGCTGCCCCACTGGACACATCCTTATCATCCGTTCTCCCAAGGTAAACGCAAAAATAAATATTTTCTTCCCTGCCTTCTGCAAAGCCGGTAAACCATGCATCCACCACAGCTCCCTTATCCTTTCCCATTCCCGTTTTTCCATAAATGGGAAAATCAGTTTTATCCTGATCTGTCACCAGCATAACCTGCTTTAGTTCGCTTTTTGCTTCTTCCGAATATACAGAAGTTTCTCCAAAAATACGCTCCATCACTTCCGCCTGTTCCTTTGGAGAAATCTTCAAAGAAGATTCCAGCCAGAAACCGGTAAGCGCCCGATTATTATTATTTGTATTAAGCCTTCCTTCCCAATCGGATATATCACAATTCCCGTATTGAAGATTGTTCAGCTCTGCCTGTATCAGCCGGCTTCCTGTTTCGTCTATCACTTCTCTAAAGTACCACACGCAGGATGTCCGAAACGCCTCTGCGAAATCAATATCCCTATTCCAGTTTTCATTCCAGAATGTCTCTCCGCTCCATGTGTGGATAGAGTTATCCGGTTCAACAATTCCATTTTCCAATGCAATCAAAGATGAAATAATCTTAAAAGTAGAACAGGGAGATCTGCGGATTAAAGCCTGATCTGTATTGTAGATCATATATTGCTTCTTAGATGGAACATATACCACCGCCGCACCATTTAACCCATCAAAATATGATGACCAGTCCATTTCCATGATTTCCGGCTCCGCCATCATATTCTCTCCAAAATTTTGCATTTCTTCCGGTAAAACAGGATTTCTCTCCAAACAGCCCCTCTTTTCCTGAAGCTCCTTATATAACTCATCTTCCACAGAAAGTAAGCACATCTTTGCATTTGCCTGTATCTTTTCTATATCACCTGTTATTTCCCTGCTGTCAGAGCATCCTGTTAAAAAAAGAAAACCCGTTAATATAAGGCAAATCTTTTTTTGCATATATTTCTTTTTCATTATCCCCCGATTTTTACCCTTCATAATATTTATAAATTTATTATATCATAAAGTAAATTTGAAGTAACACTTGGAAAAATGCACTCTCTCATGTATAATAATAATCGGAATTTATGGAACTACATAAAAATATATCAAATGAGAAAGTGAGTGGTCGATTGCAATCCGAGGCTCCCGTTTTGTAAACGAGTTTCACCTTTTGCAAGCGGCATTCAAATTTTGTACCCG
>VSNT01000112.1 GCA_009774465.1 Lachnospiraceae bacterium | reverse complement strand
AAACAATCTTCCATGATATGCCGCCAAAGCACAGGTAAACTTCCGCTCTGCCTGTATCGTCAAACTGTTCTCCCAGAAGCTTCGGTTCCAGGCAAAGCGCCCCCAGCCGCCCCTTTACGCCAAACATTTCATTGATCACGGTCATCATGTACCAGCTTGCCGCTCCTGTCAGGTAGTGATACATTCCTCTGCCTTTTTTGTCAAAATATTCAGGAATTCCCGGGTAAATGCGGCTTGCTTCAAAGTTGGAAGCCTGCGCAAATAAAGTATAAGCAGCTTTATATCCTTCTTTGACAAATCCTCTTTTATAAAGAGCATTGGCATACATTGTGGTCATATGGGAAAAGACTGCGCCATTTTCCTTATGCCCGTAAGCAAAGCCGAACATTCTTCCAAGATCCATCTTAACCAGGCCAAAATCCGTATTCAGCCGATATCCTCCGGCCTCTTTCTCATACAAATATTTATCCGCACTGTTTATGATTTTTGAAATCTGTTCCTCCTTCGCTGTACCGGACATAATCGTAAATACCTGACCGGTAAGCATCATCCGCACGCGCTCCTCAATGAAGCCTTCCACTTTTCTTCCATGATCGTCATAATAACTGTTAAACCACCCGTCTGCGCCATCTTCAATCCATTCGGTTTTCCGGATATGTTCCCTGATCCACGCCGCCTTACTGCGCAGACTCTTTGTCACTTCCATCACAGATAAACCCACTTTTTTCCCGGAAACCACATGCCCGCAGGAAGTGCAATAAGCTGCCAAAAGTTCCTGTTTTCTTTCAATGCTGTCATACAAAGCCAGGTCATCTGTGAAAAGCGGTTTCATCTCCTCAGCCACTTCTATGGAAGACAAATTTCTTTTCTCTGCAAGGCTTTCTGTCAAATCTGCCAATTGTTCCAGATTGCCTGCGTAGGCTGCGGTAAACGCCACACTTTCTCCTCTGTTTGATGCCATGTCAAGGGCATCATTCCAGTCTGCTCCCCGCAGCCTCATATGATTATGTTCTCCCACCTCATAAAATTCTGTTAAATTTTGTACAAGAAGATGCTCCAATACACTTCCAATGTATTCTCTTTCCTGTACATCCTTTTGAACCGGCTTATCTCCTTCGCCAAATTTTAAATCCGTACCAGTTCCTCTTTCAATCTGTTTATCCTTAAAATAACTGTTTTCCTGTAGGAGAAAATCCAAATCCCCGGTCTGATCAATATAAAGTGCTGTGGTCATTAAAGGCCAAAGTCCATGATCCATCCACACTCTTGTAATGTTATTCCGGTCTGCAACAAATTCTCCCTGCTTTGCGCCAATAATGGTAGCATTGGTTCCATCGATTCTTACGCCGCCAAAGTTGGATAAAAGCATTTCCTTAACCCCTTTGGGATTCATCAGCAGAAGCGCCAGACAATCCTGCCACAAGTCTCTCCATCCTCTTCCTCCTTTTCCATAATCATGATGAGGAAGGAAAGAACACCCATAAATTCGGCGCAGCATAGGCTGAAAGCTTACCCATCTCATAAAATTGTCAAAATCAGGACTTCCGGTTTTGAAAGAAACATTTAACTTCTCCAGCCAGTATTTTTTCGTCCTTTCAAATGCCTGATTCACAAGTTCTTCACTGCCAAATAATGCAAGGCTTTCCTCGTGACAATTGTCACTCTCGTTAAGTCCTGCCAGAAGAATATATACAGCAGTTTCCCCGGGCTTTAACGTTCTTTTTTCAAAGCACATGGCGCCGGCTGCCTCGTAGCCATCTATGGATGCATCCGCCCCCACGCCTTCCAAATCCTGATAAACCGCACCGGGACAGTCAAAGCTTCCACCCTCTCCAATAAAATCATTGACACATGGGTAAAAAGCTTTGGGCGGATTTCCTTCTCCTGTCACGCCGCAGACATAATAAACCGTATGATTTAGCTGATGCCCTCTTTCATCAAAAGAAAGCACAGGTTTTACAACCACACTGTTTTTGGTGGTTTTTATTCTGTGGAGAAGGCTTGTTACATGCCTGTGATCTCTTAAATTATCCGCGCTGCGTCCATAAATGGGAAATACGCCATATCCGGTAAAGGTTACCTCTTCTGCTCCGCTGTTGGTAACAGATACTTTCATAATCTCCACATTTTCATCTGCCGGTACAAAATTAAGTATTTGAGAGGAAAGCCCAAACTTTTTGGATTCCCTGTCCATCTGATGCCACATGAAACCGGCTGTCACCCTGCTTTCTTCTCCCTGCCCGGTCATTCTCTTTACAGTTTCTTCCGCACCAGAACCTGCTGCAGACCAGACGCCCTTTCCTTCCACCCGGCACCAGAAGTTGCGGGTGTTTCTATTATTATGGAGCTCCTGTTCGCTTACAGGCTGCATAAGAAAATGGTTTTGATCTGTTTTGGCATCCCCTCCTAAAAGTGGAGTAACTGCACTTTTAAGCCCACATTCACCGGCAATGGGAAAGTATAAATACCCGGTTTCCTCCGGCTGCTTTAATTGAAAAGTTCCTTTGTCATCACAAAATACATAACCTGTCATATTTTCCTCCTCTTTCTGCACTTTATTCCACCCTGAATGTGGTTATTGCACTTTCCAGCTCCTCCATATTTTTCTGTAAAGCTGCCGCCTCCCTGCTAAGCTGAGAAGCCAAAGTCATCTGCTGCCTGATAGAATCATTAATATTGGAAATAAAATCAATATTATTTTGGGAAATTTCATTGATTTCCCGAATAGAGGACAGAGCTTTCTTTCTGTCATCATTCATATTTTCCATATCCACAGCAATAATTTCCATATTTTCAATAAAGTGTTTCATAAACTCATTCATCTGATCAAACACTTCTACCGTACTTTTCACCTGTTTATTCTGCAGATCAACAATCTCCTGTGCTTCTTTTACCTTTCCCACCGCACTTTCTGCAGAAGAAGTCACTTCCGCAATTTCTTTCTGAATATCCTGTGCAGTTTTGGAAGCCCCGTCTGCCAGTTTCCTGATCTCTTCCGCCACCACAGAAAATCCTCTTCCAAATTCACCGGCACGTGCTGCTTCAATAGATGCATTTAAGGAAAGCAGATTGGTCTGTTGTGCTATGCTTACAATGCTGTCTACAAAGTCATTGATCTCCTCCAAACGTTCTCCTAACCTCATAACTTCATTTTTCACTTCATTGGTAACTGTGGTGGTGCGCTCTGACTGCCCTGTCATGGCCTCCATAGCTTCCATCCCTTTATCTATAGAACTTTTTGCAGTGGTAATCCCTTCCATTGTTTCTGAAATACCGCCATTTGCTTTCTTTATCTTTAAAGAAAGTTCTTCCATCTGCTCATGACAGAAATTAACCGCATCATTTTCCTTCTCAATATTTGCCCCAATTTCCCTGATATCACGATTCATTTCTGATACCATATGATCTACTTCGCCGCTGGAATGACTTACCTTATCTGCTGAATCGGACACCTTTTCCATCATTGCTTTTACCGAAAATACCAGTCCCCTTATTTTTCCGGCTGTTTCCATAATCGCTCTTCTGAGCCTGCCAAATTCGTTGTGTGCGGTTTTTTCTTCTTTCAGCACCAGATTTCCCTTAGACACTTCGTCCAGGCCTGAAATACTTTTTTTAATATTGACCGCCATCACTCTTACGATTAACGTACTGATTACAAAGGCAATCAGCGCAGCAATTACCACCATTAATATTGTGATCATCCGAATGCTGTCAGATTTTTGTGTAATATAGGATTTGGGTACCAGAACCGTCAGATAAGCGCCGCTCTGGCTGCTTTTTGCTATCATGTAAAAGTAGTTGATTCCCTCACATCTGGTATATCCGGATATGAAATTTTCCTCACTTTCATCTGCTTTCGCAAAAATATCCAGCGTACTTATATCGACTACATTATTCTTTCCAATTGCCCTTCCATCTTCTGTCACAAAAGTCATCTGACTTTCATCCCCAAAATCCAGCTCCTCTAAAAGCCCAATTACGTAGTCGCTTTTCACATCAACAAATACAGCTCCAACTCTGCTTCCTGAACTGAACTTGCGGCTGCAGTATAATATGTAATCTTCTGTGGAGGTACCAACCTTACTGTCCATATATGCATGTTCACTGCCCCAGTGAGGATAATTATCTTCAAAATATTCATCCTCCCCAGCAGCGATCATCTCATCAATAAAGCTGTCTAATTCGCTGGTGCCGCTTATTGTCTTTGTAGTAATAAACGCTTCATCCGCCATAGGCAGTATATGAATCTCCGAAACCACATCATTTAATCCCTGCTTTACCAGAATTGTGTTATTGATATTTGTCTTTGCCTGGCTCTTCTGGGAAGTGTTATTATCATATCCGCCAAGGGAATATCCTGTCACTGTGGTATCCCCTGCCAGCTCCATTGCAATCATTTTTACGGAAGCCAGCCCCTGATCCAGACTGCTTATGGTCATTTCCACCGCATTTCTTGCAGATTCCTCATAATTTTCCACAAGTCCTGCCGATGCATTCCGATAAGAAACAATCCCCACTACAATAATGAAGATGACAGGCAGTAAAAATCCAATATAAAGCTGGGTACGGATACTGATTCCCCCTTTTTGTTCTGCGCTTTTTCTACCTTTCACCTGTACTGCTTTTGCTGTTTTTTCTTTTCCCATACTAACCCCTTTTTCTTTCATCTCTTTTTACCTGCAGCAAAAAGAACCCCTTTGCAAATTAGCAACTGATTTTCTATTCTCAGTTTACCAATTTACAAAAGGGTTCACAATGGACTGGTTTTTAGTATAGGTGTCTTTTTTTTATAAATTGTCAAAAGTCTCCCGAATTGCCTTAATAAATTCCAGACTGTTTAAGATCACCGGATTTTCACATGTGGAAATCAACGACAGACTCTTAGTCATTTTTCCGTCTTCTACGGTCTTAATACAAGCCTTTTCAAGCTTATCTGCAAAATCCATTAATTCTTTGATTCCATCCAACTCGCCGCGCTTACGCAGGGCGCCTGTCCAGGCAAAAATAGTCGCAATGGAATTGGTGGAGGTTTCTTCTCCCTTTAAATGCTTGTAATAATGACGCTGTACTGTTCCATGCGCCGCTTCATACTCATAAACTCCGCTGGGTGAAACCAGTACGGAAGTCATCATGGATAAATCGCCATAGGCAGTCGCCACCATATCGGACATTACATCCCCATCATAATTTTTACATGCCCAGATAAAACCGCCCTCCGAGCGAATTACACGTGCAACCGCATCATCAATTAAAGTGTAAAAATATTCAATTCCAAGGGCTTCAAATTTTTCCTTATATTCTGCATCATAAATTTCCTGAAAAATATCTTTAAAGGTATGATCGTATTTCTTGGATATGGTGTCTTTGGTAGCAAACCATAAATCCTGTTTTGTATCAATCGCATAATTAAAGCAGGCTCTTGCAAAGCTGGAAATAGATTCTCTGGTATTATGGATTCCCTGAATAATCCCGGCACCGTCAAAGTTATGTATCAATTCTCTTGTTTCAGTTCCATCCTCTGCAGTAAATACCAGTTCTGCTTTTCCTTTGCCCGGAATCTTAATCTCTGCGTTCTTGTAAACATCTCCGTAGGCGTGACGGGCAATGGTAATCGGCTTCGTCCAGTTCTTTACATAAGGCACAATTCCCTTTATCAAAATAGGCGCGCGAAATACAGTTCCATCCAGGATAGCCCTGATCGTTCCATTGGGGCTCTTCCACATTTCTTTTAAATTGTACTCTGCCATTCTGGCCGCATTGGGAGTGATGGTTGCACATTTTACCGCTACACCATACTTTTTCGTCGCCTGCGCACTGTCAATGGTTACCTGATCATTGGTTTCGTTCCGGCATTCAAGCCCCAAATCATAATATTCTGTTTTCAGATCAATGTAAGGCAGTAACAGCTCATCCTTGATCATCTGCCAGAGAATTCTGGTCATCTCATCCCCATCCATCTCTACCAGGGGCGTAGTCATTTTAATTTTTTCCATGTTTTATCCATGCCTTTCCTTTAATTATTTTTTACATCATAATGCATTTCTGCACGTTATCCTAATCATATAAACCGCTCTTAACTATATTATCATATGCGTTGGTCATATGCAAAGTGGCAAGACGTTCCGCTTCATCCGGATTTCCCGCCTTAATTGCCTCCATAATTCTGCAGTGCTCCTCATTAGACGCCATGCCTCTTTCCATTGTGGAAAGCGTCTTTTTGCGAATCCTTATCACGTACTGATGAAAATCCTGCAGCAGGTTCTGCAGCATTTTGGAATCGCAGGCTTCATAAAGAATATGGTGAAACCTGTTATCAAGCTCTGCCATCTGCTCCATATGGCCTTTTGAAGCATGAAAGCTTGCAAGATATATATTTTCCTCTATTTCTTCCAACTGTTCCTTCGTGATATGCTCTGTTGCCAGACGGGCGCACATTCCCTCCAGGGAAGAACGTATCATATATATATCCTTTACATCCTTTGAGGTGATTCCTGTTACATATGCGCCTTTATTAGGCACGATTTGAATTAATCCCTCCAGCTCAAGCTGACGGAAGGCTTCTCTTACCGGCGTCCGGCTCACTCCCAATTCTTCTCCAATGGCAGCTTCCTTTAATTCCTCATGCTCCTTATATTTTCCGTTCAGAATATCCTCTCTCAGCCTGTGAAAAACTCTGCCCCGCAGGGAATACTTGTCCGTCACTTCCTGCTTTACATCATACTTATTCATATTTATTTACTTACCTTCCTCCATCTTACCCAATTGTGACATTAAGCTTTTTACAGGCTAATGCTATCTGCTCAATCAATTCTTCGTCTGTCATTACTGTTACGCGTCCTTCCTCGTACTGCTTATCCACCCATTTTTTAATTTCTGCTACCAGAGGACTTGACTTGTCAAGCTGTTTATCACTGCCTAATTTAAAATAGGTATTTATCCAATGAGCAATGCCTGCTAACCCGGATGTATTGGAAACAGCGCATAAAACCGGCCTGTTTAAGAACTTTTCCGTATCAAATATATTGTAAATTTCTTCATTTTTCAATAATCCATCTGCGTGAATTCCCGCTCTTGTCACATTAAAATTTTTCCCTGCAAAAGGCGTTCTGTCAGGAATATGATACCCGATCTCTTTTTCATAATATTCTGCCAGCTCCGTGATCACTGTAGTATCCATCCCATTTAAATCACCTTTCAGCTGGGCATACTCAAACACCATTGCCTCCAGAGGCGTGTTTCCTGTTCTTTCCCCTATGCCAAACAAAGAAGTATTGACGCCGGAACACCCGTAAAGCCATGCGGTGGTAGAATTAACTACCGCCTTGTAGAAATCATTATGTCCATGCCATTCAATCAGCTCATGAGGCACGCCTGCATGGGTATGCAGCGCATAAATAATTCCCTGAACACTTCTTGGTATTACTGCACCGGGATAATTCACCCCATATCCCATTGTATCGCAGGCGCGAACTTTAATGGGAATCTGATATTCCTCCATCAGCTTCATTAATTCAAGGCAAAAAGGCACCACATATCCATAAATATCTGCTCTTGTAATATCTTCCAAATGACACCTGACGCTGATTCCCTCATCCAGACACTGCTTCACAACACTTAGATAATGTTCCATCGCCTGTCTTCTGGTCATTTTCAATTTCAGGAAAATATGATAGTCAGAACAGCTGACTAAAATTCCGGTTTCCTTCATGCCGATTTCCTTAACCAGCTTAAAATCTTCCTTACTGGCACGAATCCAGCTTGTCACTTCCGGAAACTGATATCCCCTTTCCATACACTTATAAACAGCATCTCTGTCCTTTTTACTGTAAAGGAAAAATTCGCTGGCACGAATCATGCCATTGGGGCCGCCCAGCCTGTGAAGGTAATCATAGATCTTCACTATCTGCTCCGTGGTATAAGGGGCTCTGGACTGCTGTCCGTCACGAAACGTCGTATCAGTAATCCAGATATTTTTCGGCATATTATGTGGCACAATTCTGTCATTAAAAGGAATCTTGGGTACCTCGGAATAGGGGAACATGTTCCGGAATACATTTGGCTTTTCCACATCATCCAGAATATACATATGCTCTTCTATTTCAAGTAAGTTGTTCTTCGTATTCAGTGACACCGGTCTATCTAAAAACAAATCATTGTCAGCCATCACAGTTTCCTCCTGAATGTAATATTTATTATTTATGACATGTATAATTGTATACAATAGAACAACTTATGTCAATCTTTTATTCTCGTGAGGGTTTTACTGCAATAATCTGTCAATCTGAATCATTCCCCATCCCTGTTTGTTCCAGGGCTCATTTAAATCTTTTGCTGTATAAAGCAACTTCTGCTTCGCCTGCTCATTAGAATAAAAAGGATATTTTTGCAGAAGAAGAGCCAGACCACCTGAAACAACAGGCGTGGCCATAGATGTTCCGCTTTTTGCAATGTATCCGTCTCTGTAAAACCGTCCTGCTTTTCTTACTCTTGCATTACAGGAAACAATGTCTGTTCCCGGTGCCACAATATCCGGTTTTTTTAATGCATAGGGGCTTGGCCCCCGTCCGGAATAATTTTCACATAACTGCTTTCGGCTGCCAAAATAACCGCCCTCATGGCATCCTACGGTAATTACTTCCCTGCGTGCACCTAAAGGAGAGATTGTCATTGCATCCGGCCCCATATTTCCAGCCGCACACACTACAATCAGCCCGCTTTTCCACGCTTCATCCACCAGCGTAAGAAGTTGATTCATACGTTCCTTTTCCGCATTTTCCCCCATGCCGATGGAAATATTTAAAATACGAATGTTATACTCTCTTTGATGGTCCAGCACCCAGATGATTCCCTGGGCCATATTTTCTATCACACCATCCCCGTTTTCATCCAGTACCTTTCCAACTACCAGCCTGCTTTCCGGTGCAATTCCTCTGTATTTTCCGGCTGAAATACAGCCGCTGCCACACAGACAGCCTGCCACATGCGTTCCATGTCCGCTGTCATCATATAACTTCTTTTTTCCATGTACAAAATCTTTAAATGCTATAATTCTATTATCAAAATCAGGATGAAATGCCACTCCTGTATCCAACATTGCCACTGTAATTCCCCTGCCATTATAGAAAGAGGCTACTTCGTCGCTGCATCCTACTTGTTGTCTTACCCGAAGCATAAAAAAACTCCCGGCTTTTTAATTTATGATATGCCGGGAGTCTTTAACAGTTCTACCTAAAAGCTATTTAATTTTTCTTCCACGCTTTCCCTGATAAAAGAAAAGCGCTACAGCACCGGCAAAAAGCCCTAATGCAAGAAACCACTTAGGATGAATAAAATCTCCGGTATCCGGCGTGTCATCTTTATTTCCAGATAAGCTGGTGATTACAGCCTGACCATTTGTCACCACAGCCTGGCCATTAACGGCTGAATAGCTGTAAATGCCAAGAGGTGAAAAATGGCTGGTGGTAAACTGAATATATGTCTCATCTTCCAATTCCAGAATGCGGTGTTCCAAAGCTTCCAACTGCCCATCCTGATCTAAAGTTACAACATGCAGATTATCCGCCGCTGTATCTGCAGGCAATTTAAACTGAACAGTAATGTACTGCCTGCCTAATTTAGTGATTGGAACAGTTCCTGAATCATCATAAAGAGACATATCATATGCCTTAAGTCCTGCCGGAGTCCTTCCTCCATATAATTCTCCATAGGCTGCTGAAATTCTCTCTGCCGCGCTCTCAGAATCTGTGATTTTAAGCACATAAGCATCACTATTTCCTGCAATTGCTGCCATAGCATTATCCGTGTCCTTTATACTGCTGCTGTTTAAATCAATCACTACTCCGCTTCCGGTCTCTTTCAAAACGCCACTCCGATAATCTGCTGTCTGAGTGCCGGACTGAGTTATAATAATTCCATTATATCCATAAGTTCCTTCTTCTAACACAGTTCCTTCAAAGTCACTGACATCATCAGGAATAATTGCATTCCTGATATTGTTAAATGCATAAGTACGATAAGTTTGATTTGCAAGACGCATTGCACTGCTTTCCATAGAAAGCCGGGGAAGCGTACTTCCCTCAAATACCACCGTATCCGTTCCATTCACCAGCGCATAAGCTCCCAAACCAACCTCCTGCATGGAAGCCGGAATTACTACCTGAGACAAGGGACAGTTCATAAAAGCACGATCTTTTACTTTTGCTAAATTTCTTCCGCCATTTACTGTCTTTAAATTCCGGCAGTTCATAAATGCCTCTTCACAGATCACTTCCACAGTATCCGGAATATTAACCGCTATAATTCCCATATGCTCCTTAAATACACCAGGACCGATCTGTTTCACGCCATCCGGAATATTAATTACGCTGTCATTGCCTGCATATGCAATCAATATTCCATCCCCGGCAATCAAATAAGGGTATGTGGCTGTCTTCATTTCAGTAACCCAGGGTGTCTGATCAAAAGCATATAAATCAATTTCTGTTACGGAATCAGGCAGAATCACTTCACTTAATTTATCACAATGATAAAAAGCTCCATATCCTATTTTCGTAACGCCTTCTGGAATTGTAACGGAAGTAAGCCCCGATCTTGCAAAAGCAAATTCGCCAATTTCAGTAATTCCCTCCTCTATGGTATATTCAGAGAGCACACTGTTTTGGTAAAACGCCTGGGAGGCAATCTTTGTACCGCCTACAACCGTATATTTGGGAAAATCCTTTCCTTTCTGCGCATTATCTGCCAATAGACTTCCGAAATTATCGCCCTCACTCATCTGGCTGATATTACTTTGTTCTGTTTCGGCTGCCTCATTTCCAATATTAGATAAATCTATTCTTCCGGTCTGCTGACCACCGCTTAAAACACTGGACTGTCTGTTATCAATGAAAACTACCGCTCTACCGGAAACAATACTGGATTCACCCAATAAAGTTTTATTATTGATAATCTCTGTCTCTGTCACAAGCCCCGGAGAAGGAGTTGCTTCCTGTCCTGCATTTGTATTTAAACCTGTATCAGGTGTTGGCGTCGTGTCTGCACCGGCATCTGGCTGCACCGTATTTTCGGTATCCGTATCACCAGTTCCCGCTTCATTGGAAATTTTATCTGCATCTATCACCTCTGCATCCTGTACATCCTCATATTCAACTTCTTCTACCTCGGATTTCTGTAATGCTGCTGCAAATTCCGCACCATAAGTACCCGGCGTAGCCGTAAAGTTTACATTCGGACATCCATCAAATGCAGTGCTGTTTATTACTGCCATAGAGTCAGGCAGGCTCACACTGGAAAGATTCACGCAATCCTCAAACGCTTTCGCTCCAATTCCCCTTACTGTCAGTGGAATATCCACTTCCTTTAAATTAATACAGTTAGAAAAAGCATAGGCGCTGACTTCATTTAAGCCACTACCCAATGTCACCTTTTCCAGATAAGGATTCCCCCAAAATGCGTATCCTGCAATTTCTGTAACTGTTCCGGGCAGCGTATACGCCCCCCGCTCGCAGGCCGGCATAAGGGCATAAACTTTGGTCTGCTCACTGTCATATAAAACACCATTTGAATACATTAAAAATGTATTTCCCGCTGAAACAGACAAGTCAGCTAACTGGCTGCATCCTGCAAAGACGCCGTTTCCGACTTTCCTCACCTGTGTGCCTAATGTCACATTGGTAAGTTCTTTATTATTGCTGAAAGCTGCTGTTCCAATTTCTTCTACACTGTCTCCCACTGCAATCGTGCGCAGGCTGTCACAATCTGCAAAGGCCCGATAGCCGATGGATTTTACTTTTCCGCCTATATTAACTTTAATTATATTATCATTGCCTGCAAAGGCTTCCTCCCCGATTTCTCTGACATCATCAGGAATAGACACGACTTCCGACGTGCCTGAATACTTCATTAATTTATTTCCATCCATCTGAAAATCAGATGCAGACGCTACCGCTTCCACATCTGATACAGGTACCTGGGTAACTGCTACTGCTGTAAGCAGCAGCAGCGAACCCAAAGTTTTTGCAATTTTCTTATTCATAGGAACTCCTATGCTGTTTTTGATTTAACTACTACCTTGTCACGTTTAAAGAACAATACCAATGAAATACATGCCATTCCAAGTGCAAGGAACCATTTGGGATGAATCGGATCACCTGTCTTAGGCGTAGTATCAATGGTTGCCTCTGTCAGGTTTGCAGTATCCACATAAATTACATATGGTGAAAAATGAGTGGCCGTAAAGTTCACACATGGCACACCGCCTACTGTAGTAAATCTTACATTCAAATCCTCCAAGGCTCCGTTAGAAACCGCTGCCACCTTATTGTTTCCTGCATACTGCACCAAATCATCCGGCAATGGAAGCGTTAAGTTAACCGTAATACCTGTGGTATCTGCGATTCTGGTTCGTCCGGTGGAATCATATAAACTGATATCCATAGGCAGATATTTTATTCTGCTGATATCTCCATACCTTGCCTGCAATGCTGCAATGACAGCATCTGTTGCCGACTGATCTTCCGTAACCTTAACAATAAAGTTATCTGTCGCTCCACTTACAGAAGCACCTGCATAATTGGTATTGGAAATACCCGGTTTTGTCACTTCCACTGTAGTTCCGTTATTACTTGTGGTTCCACTTCCTCCGGAGCTTCCACCAGTTCCGGTTCCAGCTCCACTTCCTCCACCAGTACCTCCTGCTGTACCGCTTCCAGTCTTATATGTAGCGGTAATTGCTACGTTAGCCGCCGGCATGGTAAAGGTAGCTGATGTGGCATTGGGATTAGAGAATCCAACGCCTGCTGTTGATGAAGTCCAACGGTCAAACGCCTGCCCTTCACCCATATAGTAAGCATTTACTGCTACAATTTCACCAGCCGCATATCTTCCGCTGCCGCTTCCGCCTGATACGGATACCGTATACTTGGTAACCTCCGGTGATGATGAGGGCGACGGTGATGTTGAACTGGTTGGTTTAGGTGATCTGGTTGCATTCGGATCGGATGAGCCTCCGGGATTACCACTAGGATTGCCCCCAGTGGTAATCCCGGAGGCTCATC
>VSNT01000111.1 GCA_009774465.1 Lachnospiraceae bacterium | reverse complement strand
CATATACCCCATACTGGTATTTTCAATTTAATAATATACCCCTGTGGGGTATTTGTCAAACTTATTTTTCTGATAATATCAGCAGCCTACCGGAGGGTTTTACTTTATAGGACACACTTTCCTATAAGATAAAAAAACACGGCCAGACTTGTGTATTACATCATTCACAAAAGTCTGACCGTGTTGACTTATCTCAGCCAGCAGGAGGGCAGGATGTACATGAATGCGGAGATTCTTTTATGTAAATCTGCCATGCCTGAAATCCATTTATCGCTTCCGGAACCACAAACCCAAACTGCCTTAATGAAGCGCCGCTTATCACTTCGCCGGAATCAAATCCATAAGGCAGCCTTTTTCCGGGATATTTTTCTTTAAAATTCTCATTCAGGAAAAGCTGATAGTCTGCCTCATCCTTTAACCCCTGCACTTTTACCCTGACCGGCACAGGATTTGCCTGCACATGATGGTAAACTGCACTGACCAGCGCCTCCCTGCCTGACGGTTCTGCGATTTCCCATACCGTACAGGTGCCTTCAAGTGGGCTGGATATCCTGTAATAATCACCACGCTGTATCAGGGCATAATGCTTTTTAAACATAGCTATCTGCTCTCTTATCTCCGCCTTTTCTTCCGGCGTCAGTCTGCTGATATCCAGTTCATAGCCAAATGTACCTGCCATCGCCATACATCCTCTTGTAGAGAGCGGCGTCACCCGTCCTGTCTGATGATTGGGTACCATTGATACATGGGTTCCCATTGCAGAAACCGGATATCCGAAAGAAGCGCCATACTGGATGCTCAGCCTCTCAATAGCGTCTGTGGTGTCACTGCCCCATATCTGCGGTATATAATAGAGCAGCCCGGCGTCAAACCGCCCGCCTCCGCCTCCGCAGCCTTCAAACAAAATTTCGGGAAATTTTTCTTTCAGTTCTTCCAATACCCTGTACAGTCCCAGCACATATCTGTGCGAAAATTCCCCCTGCCTGCTGCCATCCAGCATCCTGCTGAATTTATCACAAATTGCCCGGTTACAATCCCACTTTACATAAGTAACCGGTATCCCGCCAAGCAATTCGGAAATCCGCTTTATGATATAATCCTGCACGTCTTTTCTGGAAAAATCCAGAATCAGCTGCCCCCTGCTAAGGCAGGGTTTTCTTCCGGGAATTCCTACAGCCCAGTCCGGGTGGCTTCTGTATAAATCGCTGTCTTCGGATATCCCCTCCGGCTCCAGCCAGATGCCAAACTGCATCCCTTCTGCCACAATACGTTCCGCCAGCTCTTTTAATGTACAGCCAAGTTTCTTTTCATTGGGAAACCAGTCGCCTAAACCAGTGGTGTCATCCTCCCTTTTCCCGAACCAGCCATCATCCATTACAAACAATTCAATCCCCAGCTTTTTTGCCTCTTTTGCAATGGAAATCAATTTTTCTCCGTTAAAGTTAAAATAGGTTGCTTCCCAGTTATTAATCAAAACAGGACGCTGCCTGTCTTTCCATTTTCCCCGGCAGATGTGTTCCCTGATTGTTTTGTGAAAATTCCGGCTTACTTTTCCCATGCCATTGCTGCTGTGCGTCATCATCACTTCGGGAAGCCAAAGCGTATCTCCGCCATGCAGAGTCCATGAAAAATTGTCGGGATGAATCCCACAGATGAGCCTTGTTCTGTCAAGCTGGTCCTTTTCTGCCTCTATTAAAAACTCCCCGCTGTAGACAAAAGAAAAGCCATAGCAGCTCCCCATTGTTTCATCTGCCCCTTTCTCGCATAAAATGACAAAGGGGTTATACTGGTGGCTGCTTGTTCCCCTTACGCTTCCAATTGCCTGTATGCCATGATGGATGCCCTCTCTTTGAAAGTTCATCTCCATGCTGTGTCTTCCATAAAAAGTTATCCATTCAAAATCACCGTATTCCCAATCCAGGTTTATACTGGCTGCTTTCTTTAAAGTAATATCTTTCACGCCCTGATTTGTTATTTTTACCGCCCTGGTAATCACATCCGTCTCATCCAGTATCCCGTAATAAAGTTCAACCTCCATACAGGAACAGGGATCTGACAGACGGATAACCAGCGTTTCCGCCTCCTTCTCGTTGGCATATACTGCCGGAAGATTCGGAATTCCATATTTTCCTTTCTGTACCTGATATCCTGTATAACGCAGCTCTGCCGCCTGGCTTCCGTCACTGTTCTGAACTTTCAGTGAAGTTATCCTGTAATCTCCTGTACCAAAACTGCTGTATTCCTGTAAAAGGGAATCCAGGGAATATGTCCTGTCACACTTCCCCATTTCATAGGGATTGCCTGAAAAGCCTCTGTCCGCCTGATAGAACAAAAGAGATTTGTCACTGTCATCGGTTTTTTCACCATAATAAGTATGGAGCAGGACATTCTGGGCATCCGCCTTCATCTGATAAGTTGAATTTCCTGTATGTATTGTAAAAACCCTGTTCTGATCATCAATTATAATTGCCATAATCATACTCCCCCGTTTCGCTGTTCCAGATAATAAAAACTGTATGCAGGGATCACCAGATCCTGCAGTACATGGGTTTCGCCAGTCAGCATATCAGCGAATTCACCCGGATCATGGACGAAAGTAACCGTCTTTTCCCACTCTGTGAAGTTAAAAACGCCAATAATTTTCTCTCCTTCGGCATACCGCCCAATAGCCAGCAGGCCATCGTCACCTGTATCCAGCGTCCACACGTCCGCCCCGGTTCCAAAGGCCGGAGAGGTTCCTCTCAGGGCTATCAGCGCATTTAATCCGCAGAATACCTTCCCCTCAGGGGTTTCCAGATCATGGATATGCTCCGCCTGTTCCCACTTAAGCCTGCCCCGGTGAAGGTAACGACTGTCATCCGCCTTTTGGGAATCGTCTTTATAACTGTAATCATTTACCTGGGCCAGTTCATCCCCACTGTAAAGCATGGGAATTCCGGTCTGCATGAACATCATGGCATGGAGTGTCAGATCAAACTGTACCGCCCGTTCCATTGCCTCATGATCCTGCTCAAAGCCCGCTTTTTCAATACCGCACAAGCTGGCTGTGGTGCCACAGAGTCTGGCATCACCGCTGGTAATGTCGTCATTATAAAGTTCCCCTCTGCTGTTGCTGTTACCTGCAAATCCCTGAAAATAATCGTTCAGATACCGTTTATGAAGCACTTCATCCGTGCCAAAGTTCTGATAAAGCCACTTATAATCCAACCCCCACCCAATATCATCATGGCAGCGGAGATAATTCAGAAACACATACTTTTTCGGCAGGGCATTTACTGTATCCAGTTGTCTGCGGAGCAGACGGGTATCCCGGGTAGCTACAGTATGCCATGTGGTACACATGGTGGTCACATTATACAGCAGATGACACTCCGGTTTGTCTATACTGCCAAAGTAAGGCACTACCTTTACCGGTTCCATGACCACCTCCCCAAGCAGTATTACGCTTGGACAGACAATCTCGCCTATCATACGCATCATTCGGACAATGGTATGAACCTGCGGACGGTTGCGACAGTCGGTTCCCAGTTCCTTCCATATGTATGGCACAGCGTCAATGCGGATCATATCCATGCCTTTGTTTGCCAGAAAAAGGTAATTATACATCATCTCATTGAATACCCGGGGATTCTGATAGTTCAAATCCCACTGGTAAGGATAAAAAGAAGTCATAACATAGTGCCCACAGTCATCCAGCCATGTAAAGTTCCCCGGTGCAGTCGTGGGAAATACCTGGGGTACGGTTTTTTCATATTCTGCCGGTATGGAAGGATCTGCAAAAAAGAAATACCGGCTCATGTACTCCCCTTCCCCCCGGCGGGCTCTTTTCGCCCATTCATGATCCTGGCTGGTATGATTCATTACAAAATCCATGCACAGGTTGATTCCTTTTTTATGGCAGAGTGCAGCCAGTTTCTCCAAATCCTCCATCGTTCCCAGATCAGAGCGGACCTTGCGAAAATCCGCTACTGCATAGCCGCCATCGCTTCTGCCGGGCACTGTATCCAGAAAGGGCATCAGATGGAGCAGATTTACCCCTGTCTGTTGAATATAGGCCAGCTTTTCCCGCAGTCCATTCAAATTCCCGGCAAAGTTATCAATATACATCATCATTCCTGTAAGATCATTGGACTTGTACCACTCCGGATTCGCTTCTCTCTCCAAATCCCGTTTTTTCAATGCCGCCGGACGCTCTTTTGCAAATTCGTACAGATTCTGGCACAGTTCCGCAAACATGGATTCATTTTGATAAAGTTCCATGTAGAGCCATCGCAGCTCCTCTATATGGCGTTCTAAGCGGTTTTGAAATTGTTTTTCTTCTTTCTTATTCATTTCTGCACCTTCTTTCCTAAAACAACTGCAGCTTTTCAAAAGCGCTGTAAAGACCATCTTCTGTCACTGACGGACAGACCATATCGGCAATCTTTTTTAAGGAAGGACTTCCATTTGCCATACAGACGCCAATTTCCACAGCCTGAAGCATCTCCAGATCATTCATGCTGTCACCGACAGCAATCGTATCCTCCCTGGAAATGTCCAGAAACTCACATAATCTTTCCACTGCTTTTCCTTTATTAAAAGCCTTACTTGCCAGCTCCCCATTCACAATACCGCAGGCATCTTCGTCCTGAATGCAGAAGTCAAATTCATCCTGCAGTACCTGCATGGGCTTTCTTAAGCGCTCCTTCCCTCTGCTCATAAATGCCATACCATAAATAGGCTCGCCATCATATTCAGACATGGGATGAATTCCCAATTCACTCTCAATCTGAATCCGCCACCGCAGCAGTTCGCTGTTTGCCTGAGAATCTGCATTTTCTGCAAGAAATTCCTTAAATCCCTCATCAGTATAACTGTGATTTTTCCCCCCTATGGTGCGGTAAATGCCGCTTTCCTTAAAGATATCCAGCACCCTGGCCTGCTGCTCTTTAGTCATCGGGCAGTCATAAACCACCTGTCCATCATACTCAATATAGCCGCCGGCACTGGCAACCAGACCGTCAAAACCAAACTCCAGTACAGGAAAGAGCATTCCATAATTCCGGCCGGAACATAATACTATTTTGTGCCCCTGTCCACGGGCCCGCTGGACTGCTTCCACTGCCGTTTGGGGCGGGACATTTTTCCCCGGTTCTGTCAGAGTACCGTCGATATCCAGAAAAACCAATTTGTGATTCATGATAACCTCCTTAATATTTTGTTTTGAACACGCTTTCATTTTGTTCATTATAATTTTTAAAATCAAGCCTGTCAATCTGCCATATTTCTTTTTCTGTTTTCACCAAAACTAATTTGTTTTATTTATGCAAAACGCCGATTTTATATTTTTACTCACACCTGTATTGACTTTTTATTACCCTCCGTGATATCCTCGCTTTAAGATGAACGCGAGTACATTATGTTAATTACATAGTACATCAAACCAAATTTTTAAGGAGGAAACTATGAACTACGATTATGCAAAGATAGCAAAAGAAGTCATTCAGGCCGTCGGCGGATCAGAAAACATCAAATCTGCCGCCCATTGCGCCACCCGTCTGCGCCTCATTGTTGCGGACCGTTCCCTGGCTGACGATGAAAAAGTCGGCGAAATTGATGCAGTGAAAGGCACTTTCTTCACAGCCGGACAATATCAGATTATCTTCGGCACCGGTCATGTCAACCGAGTCTATGAGCAGATCATCCAGCTTGGTATTGCCGAGACTACTGCAAGTGAAGCAAAAGAAGCAAAAATGGACGGCAAAAACCAGGTGCAGAAAGCCATCCGGACTTTCGGTGATGTGTTTGTTCCAGTTATACCTGCTCTGGTAGCCACCGGTCTTTTCCTTGGCTTGAAAGGCGCCTTACTCAATGATAACTTTCTGTCTTTATTCGGTTTGACCAATGCCGATGTTCCTCATACTTTTCAGGTTCTGGTGGAGGTGCTTTCCGGTACCACTTTTGCTTTCCTGCCTGCTATAGTATGCTGGTCCACGTTCCGTGTATTTGGCGGCTCCCCGGTGCTTGGCCTGATTCTGGGACTGATGCTGGTGAACGGCGCTCTGCCGAACGCCTACTCTGTGGCAGATCCTTCCAGCGGTGTAACTCCCCTTATGCTTTTCGGTTTTATTCCCATAGTAGGTTATCAGGGCAGCATCCTGCCGGCCTTTGTAGCCGGAGTAATCGGCAGTAAGCTGGAAAAGAAACTGCGAAAAACGGTTCCTGCAGTTTTTGACTTTATGATTACGCCTTTTCTGGTACTGTTTGTTATGCTGATTCTTTCCCTGCTGGTAATTGGCCCCCTGCTTCATGCACTGGAAAATGTCCTGTTGGTCATCGTAGAATATGCGCTGGAACTTCCTCTGGGCATCGGCGGTCTGGTAGTCGGCTTCTTCTGGTCTATTATCACCCTGACGGGTGTCCACCATATATTTAACATGCTGGAGATCAGTCTGCTTGCCAGCACTGGTTTTAACCCTTTCAACGCTATTTTGTGTATGTGCGGTTTTTCCTCTGCCGGTGTATGTCTTGCCATCTCCATAAAGGCCCGGAAAAAGGAAATCCGCGCCATTGGTCCCAGTGCAACCGTATCTGCCCTGCTGGGCATTGGTGAACCTGCATTATTCGGCGTCATCCTGCGTTATGGCATGAAACCCTTTCTCCTTAGCTGCTCCATCAATGGTATAGCCGGTATGATTGCCATGTTACTTGGAATGAAGGGTACCGGCAATGGCATAACCACGATACCGGGGTTGTTACTGTACATATATTCCCCTTCCCAACTGGTGATGTATGTATTACTTGCCATTGCTACTTTCGTCGTAGCTTTTGGCCTGTGCTGGTTCTTCGCAGTGCCGCCGGAAGTTATGGAAGCCGAGGCGCCAAAAGGAAATAAAAAGGAGGTTCCGGCAGATGCACCAATATCCTTTCCTGATGTGCTGGGCGCTGTAGCCCAGGGAGTCTTCGTTCCCATGAATGAGATTCCCGATCCAACCTTTGCTCAGGGCGTCCTTGGAGTGTGCTGTGGTATTGAACCTGAGACAGGAAAAGTTTATTCTCCCATGAATGGCAGAATAATCCAGCTTGCCGAAACCTTACATGCTGTAGGCATCGAAGCGGAAGGTGTGGAGCTGCTCATCCATGTAGGCATAGACACCGTAGAAATGAAAGGTAATGGCTTCAAAAGCCATGTCAAAGAAGGACAGACTGTTAAAAAAGGAGACCTTCTATTAACTATGGATCTGAAAAAAATCAAGGCTGCCGGCCACCCTGCTACTATTATGGTTGCAGTTACCAATTCTGATGATCTGGCTTCTGTTGAAGCCTTAGCTTCCGGTCAGCTTAAGCCCGGAGACCAGTTGATGCGCCTGAAAGCGTGATATTACCGGTGCCAGATTCCGGTGATACAGGCCAGCTCATTGGCAAAAGGAGCCACCCTGCCGGGTGGCTCTTATCTTCCATTCTTGACAACAGTAATAGTCGGGACTAGAATATTCCTATATACGATTATGGATCTGACAAAATTCAACAACTGACATTTATCTGGTGTTATAGAAACCACCTATAATTCCATACACGAAGAAAGGAGGGATTGTTGTGGTCAGTATGCAGGATATTGCAAAAAAAGCAGGAGTTTCCAGAGTCACCGTCTCCAGAGTTCTCTCTAACCATCCTTCCGTCAAAGCAGAGACACGTCAAAAGGTACTTCACTGGGTAAAAGAACTGGATTATGAACCGAATCTCATCGCCCAGAGCCTGGCAGGAAACCGGACGAACATCATTGGCCTTCTGGTTCCGGAAATTGCCTATCCTTTTTTCAGTGAAATCATAGAAGCAATAGAAAACCAGGCATTTTATGAAGGATACAGTGTAATCATCTGCAATACACACCGCAGTCTGGACAAAGAAAAAAATATTCTGGCTCAACTGCGTCAGCGGAAAGTGGATGGCGTAATCGCAGTTCCGGTTTCTGCGGAGCAAAGCCTGCCCGCCTATCAGCGCCTGCAGGTTCCGGCAGTAATGATTACCAAAAGGATGGAAGGATTCAGCAGCGTATATATTTCTCACTATAATGGCGGCCAGCAGATAGCCAGGCATTTTCTAAATATGGGTTTTCAGAAAATAGGATATATTGGTCCCACAAAAGAATCTACTTCCGCTCTGAAATATGCAGGATTTAAACAGTATTTGTCAGACAGTCAGATAAATCTGACTGATGTGATCGAATGTCCGGCACCAGAAAACATGAATGCCAGTCTGGTCTATAAACTGGTAAAGCAATACGCAGAAGACGCAGGACTGCATTGTGAGGCATATCTGGCCAACGACGACATCACTGCCTGTGAAGCCATCACTGCTTTCCGTGAATTGGGTTATACAGTTCCACAGGATATTGCCATTGCCGGTTTTGATAATTCCCTGCTGGCAAAGGAAATCAGCCCCAAGCTCACCGCCCTGGCCCAGCCTTTGGATGAGATAGGGAAAAAATCCGTAGAAATCCTGCTGGATCAAATCAATAACAACACAGAACCACATATGTATGAACTGGAATCCCGTGTCATCGCCAGAGAATCTACCATCCGCTTTGTGTCTGCCAGACAGTAAGGAATTATGAATCTCTAGAAAAAGCTGTTTCCTGTTCCGACTTTGACTTGAAAAGATATACTTCCATCCTGTTTTCAGGCAGACCTGACTTTTTTCCTCTTATCGTGCGCAAAAGCAAAATAAAACATCCCTATCCGCAGCTTATTTGTTTCATAAATATCCATCGCCTTATACAATTCTTTATAATGATCAAATAAGATCCTTTTCGTTCGTACAGTCACCTGAAAATTAATCCGTGTATCTACAAGGCTTCCTTTGGTTTTCACATAATAGTACAGGGGCCTGGTAATGATTCCGACTTTGCCAACATACAACAGATATTCAAGATTAAAACGAAAGTCCTCGCACCAGTCCAGTTCCGGAGAGCAGGATAGATTAAATTTTCTGATAATATCTGCTTTAAAAAATTTATTCCACAAAACACCATAATAAAAATTTGCCGGGGCTTCCATCATAAATTCCGCATATTTCATTTTAGTAATAACAGGGCCTGCATTTATATGTCCCTTTGCAATAACTTTTCTTCCCCGAACCCTGTAATAATCAGAAATAACCATTTCACAGCCAAAGGTAAGCGCTGTTTTAACAAATTCTTCCGTTGCCTGCTTTACAATCCAGTCATCTCCGTCTACAAACTGTAAATACTCGCCTTTTGCTGCTTTTATTCCCATGTTTCTGCTGTCAGAAACACCGCTGTTTAACTTTTTAATGGCATGGAACCTGGAATCGGAAGCAGCATACTTATCTATCACTTTCTGTGTATGATCAGTACTTCCGTCATTAACTACAATGATTTCAATATTGGAATATGTTTGATTCTGAATGCTTCTTAAGCATCTTTCTATCGTTTTTTCTCCATTGTAAACCGGCACAATAATGCTTACCAGCGGCTGTTCCATTTTCCTCTCTCCTTTATGCATAATTATTGCAAAGCATAATAAAAAATTTATCTCTTCCAAAGGAAAAAATCAATGGTAAAAGTATAAATTATTTCTAAAAAGTATATATCTCTTAATTCTCGATATCATATTTCCTGCCTTTTTGTTCCGGATATGCCAGAGTTTGATTATATTTATTGTCTTTAATCAGTATATGCCCAATCCGCCTTGCATATAATATCCGTTCATCAAAACAGTAGAATTCGTTTTTTATCAATTCCAGATTTTTGTGATAATGCCCTTTTCCATTGCCTTCCACCTTGGGACATACTGTAACAGGCGCCTCGCCCCACGCAGGAATATAGGCACAATTTAAAAAACGATTTTCTTTAAAGACAATAGAACTGACCGCCCCTGATTCGTACCATGAACACGCCTCTCCTTCCAGAAAAACAGCAGCCCCTGCTGTTTCAAACACACAATCTTCCACCAGGGCATTTCTACAGGTAAGGAGAACTCCCCTTGCACGGTTTTTCCGAAACTCACATTTCCTTATTACAACATCAGGCGAAAGCGTAAGATTTTCCAAAACCGGATTTTCAGGTAAATTTTCCGGCAATTGTCTGTCAAACACCGCCAGCACAGCATTTTCCTGAACCGAAATACTTTCAAAATATCCTTTCCAAATGGGAATAAGATTTCCGGCATCCATAATTGCTGCCTCGTCGCCAGCACGTGCCATCTTAACGCCTCTCTGTTCCGGATGCCCCCATCCAAGCAGCACTTTATTGCTGTCTATCTGTTTTTCTATGGGGGAGTAAAAACCATGCACATTCACGCCATCATCCATTTGCTTCTCAAACCGGCAGCCTTCCAGCTTTACCTTTCCGGCACAGCTTACAAAGTGTGCCGCATCCGCTGATGCAGTAAAGCACCGCAGATTCTTTTCATCCGGAAGCACATCAAATTGATACAAACTGACATTTCTACAGCGCTCCGCCAAAAATCCCATGCCTTCCGCGTGATGAACCGCTATGTTTTTGAGCTCCAGGTCATAAGAATCAGATACATAAAAAACAGGATTACTCCGGGGATGATGCCGCAGTACAAGTTTATTTCCCACTCGGCTGCCCGGAAAAAAATGCTCTTTGTCATTTAGCGTAAAGCATACTTTGTCAAAATCTGCTTTCTCAATAATCGGATGAAGCCCCACCTTCTGCTCATGCGTACAAAAATAAAGGTCATCCGTCCCACAGGCGGGACCGCCGGACACGCCATCCATTTCCATGCAAAGATGCAGCGGATGGCAGAAGTTTTCACCGAAAAAGTATAAATAATTATCCATTATCTTCCACTTGTATTTCTCCGGATTTATTTTCACCACCATCTTTTTGGGGGATAAGCTGATGATTTCTCCTTCGGAATAAGCTGGAACATGGTAATCAACAGAAAAATTTTTTAAACAGACTCTTTTGCACCCAACTATATAAAAAGGGAGAATATCTGTATGAAAAATAAATCGGCTTCCGGCACCGTCAATTTCAAAATCTTCCATTTTTTCCATCCAAAAAGCCACTTTTCTTTCTGCACATTTGTGATGATTTGAAATGCAGAAATTTCCTCTGGCACCGTATTGGGGATAAAAATGATACTCCCCCGGCTCCAATAACAGCGAAACATTCTGCTCCCTGCGCAGTTTGGAAAACGCCTCTTTCAGTGTCCTGACCAAAAACGGATTATCTCCCGGCGAAATCCCCAGTTCTGTTCCGTAAATCCTTTTCATCCCGATAGCTCCCTTCTGACAAATTTTATTTAAATCTCTTTTCAGCTCTGAAAAAGGGCAGGCAAACGCCCGCCCTTTCCACTTATTTCATTTTAATCCCCATGCATATCGCAGGCATTGCCTGCGATACTGCCCAAATACGAAGTGTGAAAATTTATTTTTCACACTAGTTTGCTTCCAAAAATGCAAGTGCCTGTTTTTGTATTTCATCATATACCTTCTGTGCTCCTGCAGCTTCCATCTTTTCACGCAATTTTTCAATATCAGCTTCCGGATCATCTGTAAATCCAAGTCCCAAAAGCTTATAATCCGTATCAAAAATCTCACCTAATGCGGCAATTTCATTTTTAACTGCCTCATCATTAAACACGAAAGCCTGATACCGCTCGCTTCTTGCTGTTTCCTGCCAACTTTCATTCAACTCTGCCAAATTGGGAATGCCTCCTTCGATCATACGCCAGTACGCATCATTTCTTACGCCCCAGTTGCAGTTACTGTCATAAGCATAATTTGAACTGTCAGGAAGTGATACCAAAAGACCATCCCCTGCATCTTCCCAATGCTTGCCTTCAATACCATAGCAGAATAAATTGTTGATTTCCTCATCATTGCGCAGATAATCAAGAGCCATTAAGGCGCGCTCCGGATGTTTTGATTTGGAGAAAATACTCATGCCATTTGCCAAATAGGAATTAAGCACCGGAGGAACTCCATCCTGAGCGTCAAATACTCTGATATCCCATTCGGGATGTTCCGCGCTGACAGATGCGTAAACACTCTTTGCAGTATTGCCATTCATCATAGCCAGGGCAGATATTCCAGCCTGGAAGCTTTCCGTGTTATTCTGTGTATTTACAACAGCATTTTTACTCCAAAATCCCCGATCCTTCCAGTCTTTTAAACGGGTGATCACATCAAGGAATGCAGGCTGTGCAAAAGTACCGGCTACTGAAACACTGTCATCTACTTCACTTACGCTTGCCATAACCTGCCAGGGGCCAATCCCTACAACTTTTTCATCACTTTCCCAATTTGCCTTTTTCCACATACGATCATAGAGAAATAACTTATCATAATCAGAACCTACATCAATTGGAATCAGAGAAGGTTCGTTTTGTACAATTGCATCCATATAGGCTTCCGCTTCGTCCAGTGAAGCAACTGATGTAATGCCATATTTGTCCATTAAATCACCTCTTGCCATATATACATAAGCAGTGATTTCCTTATAATTCATGGGCAGCATATATACTTTGCCATTTACCTTTGCCTGTTCCCATGCTTCCGGATACATTGTTTCAGCAGTCATTGGCGCATAAGTTTTAAGAGCTTCTTCCGTGATCTCATAAAATCCCTGCTTGGTAGCCTGTGCATTATAGAAGCACCAGTCAGCGGTATAAATAATATCCCAGTCTTCCCCTGATGCAAAAATAAGAGGATACTTCTGCTCATATTCGCTCCAGCTCATAAATTTCACTTCTATTGTGGCGTTAATTTCCGCTTTCAACCGCTCATTGATTTTTGCAAATACTTCATCATTATCCACCGGGCGGTCGCCGATCAGATACATAACTAAAGTAACTTCTTCCGAAATATCCGGTCCGGCCTCTTCTGCACCAGCTTCCTGATTTTCTTCCTGCTGACTTTCCGTTTCCGTGTCTGCAGCAGCCGCATCCTGCCCTCCGGAATCTTTGGCGCCGCATCCGCTTAACGTTACTAACAACATTGTAAGCACCAATAATAATGACATGGTTCTTTTCTTTTTACTAAACATACTTCTTCCTGATTCTTATTTTTAAATTTTATAATAGTTATCCTTTTACTGCCCCAA
>VSNT01000110.1 GCA_009774465.1 Lachnospiraceae bacterium | reverse complement strand
GAATAAGGATATGCCTGTTATCTTATTTGGGGGGGGGAAGTGGTTGTACTTGGTTTATAAAATTTATGAATAAATATTCTATACCGGTTGCCTGTATTGTTGATAAGAATAAAACAACTCATGAAAAGTGTGGAATTCCACAGTTAACACCAGAAGAGGCATATGAAAAATATGATAGAGCTATTGTTGTAATTTCAGCAATGGCATATGGTCATGAGATAGAAAAAAGTATTGTGGAAAATAAACCAGATTTTTTGGTCAGTTTATTTGATCCAACATTGGAAGTTTTACAGCAAAAAACATATCTTGAAAGGAAAACATTTTTTAAAAATAAGAAAAAAGAATTAATTGAATTAGAAGGAATTTTTGGAGATCAAAAATCGAAGATAGTTTTGAATAATTTTTTTATGGGTGCTATTACAAGTGATAGCAATTGTTATAGAGATAGCGCAAGTGATTCGCAGTATTTTCCAGATATAATTAGAAAAAATTTATCCAGGGAAGAGGTTTTTGTAGATGTTGGTGCATTTGTAGGAGACAGCATTCAGGAATTTGTAAAAGTAATTGATAATAAATATAAAAAAATATATGCATTTGAGCCGGATTTGTATAATATTACGTTTGCAAAAAAACAATTAAGAGACAAAAGAATTGTATTTTATCAGAACGGAGTAGGAAAAAATAAAGGAAAAGATAATTTTTATAATGAAAATAAGGGAGTTGATGAAGGCGCCCGAATTGTAAAGGATAAAACTAATGCTACCACAGAAGTGGAAATAGTAAAACTTGATGACGTCATTAAAGAAAAAGTTACGTATATTAAGATGGATATTGAGGGAATGGAACTGGATGCGCTAAAAGGGGCAGAGAATCTGATTACAAAATATAAGCCTAAGCTGGCAATCAGCATTTATCATAAAATGGAAGATATACTGGAAATTCCTGATTACATTAGAAATATGAATTTAGGATATCAATTTTATTTAAGGCATTATTGGAATTGCAATGGAACAGACACAATTTTATTTGCAATATAAGATGCCCTTTTAAGTGGGAAGGAAAAAGCAATGAATTATATTAAAGATAAATTGTCTTGTATGACAAAGAAAGAGGCGGTAAGCAGTCTGAAAGAGAAACATCAAAATATTATTGCAGCCATTGATAAGTCAGAAGGGGTTTATATATGGGGAACCGGACAGTTGGGAAAATTTGTCTATGCCCAATGCGAAAAAAACAATGTTTTTGTGCATGGCTATATTGACAATAATAAGGATAATCTTAGCGCAGAGAAAAAGATTTTTAGCTGTGATATTTTGGAAAAGAAGGATACGGTTATTATTGCTTCGTTTTATTGTGTTGAAATTGCAGATCAGTTAAAAAGTCTTGGAATTAAGAATTATATTTATTATGAAGATCTTGCACTAATACTTGATGGATTTGATACATACTATCAGGCATTTCAGGGAATACATGAAGAGCTGGAAACAAATAAAGCAGAATATATGCATTTATATGATATACTGGCGGATGATTTATCAAGGGAAATATATGCGGATATTATTAATTACAGGATAAATCTTGACACTAAGTACACAATAGATGCATTAAATCTTTCTTTGCGACATGGCAGCCAATATTTTGATAAGGTTATTACAGAAAAAATAGATAAAAATTTTATATTTTTTGATGTAGGTGCCTTTGATGGAGAAAGTACATTGGATTTTATTAATTATATTGGAAAATATAGGAAAATCTATTTCTTTGAGCCGGATAAAAATATTATTGAAGATGCAAAAAAAAGACTGCAAAACAAAGAAAATATTATATTTGTTCAGGCGGGGGTAAGTGAAAAAACAAGTACAGCTTATTATGATGCTATAGGTGGAGGCGCAGGAACCATAGCGGACAGTGGAAGTGAAATTATTCAAACAGTGGCCTTGGATGATTATATAGAAGATGGCAGGGTTTATATTAAGATGGACATAGAAGGACATGAAATGTATGCGTTGAAAGGAATGGAAAATTCAATCAAGCGCTACAAACCGTTGCTGGCAATCAGTGTATATCACCAATGTGGAGATATGCATAAACTGGTTGATATGATTCTGTCATGGAATCCCGATTATAAGGTTTATATGAGGCATTATACCAATACTTATGCGGATACGGTATGCTATTTTGTTGATGATACATTTACTGTAATATAAAACATCAGTTAGATTTTCGCAAGGAGACAGAATGAATTCAGTTAGGGAAGAGGATATAAAATACATCAAAAATAAAATACCATATAAAGAATGTGAAAATAAGGTGTTTTTAATTACTGGTGCAAACGGTTTTCTGGCTTCTTACATGGTAGATACACTGATGTTTTTGAATCAGCATTTTTTAGAAATAAAATGTACGGTAATTGCATTGTGCAGAAACAGAAAAAAAGCAGAAGAAAGATTTAAAGAGTGGCTGAAAAATGAGAACTTTATACTTCGTATACAATGCGTAGAGGAACCGGTTTCGGATTGTATAAATGCTGACTATATTATACACGCAGCCAGTAATTCGGCATCAGTAAGTGCCAAAACGATACCCGCAGACATATTAAAGGCAAATATAATAGGAACTTATAATTTGCTGGAATTTGCCAGAAATAAAAAGGTTAGGAGCTTTCTTTTTTTCAGTAGTGGTGCGGTTTATGGAAATGTGGCACAAGGGATAGATGAACTGAAAGAAACAGATTTTTTCCCATTAAGTTTTAACATCACCGAAAATTGTTATGCTGAGGGGAAACGTGCAGGAGAAGCATTGTGTAAAGCATATTTTGAACAATATGGCGTTCCTTCTAAAATTGTCCGGATAGGACATACCTATGGACCAGGCATTGACTTGCAGGATGGACATGTGTATTCGGACTTTGTTTCTAAACTGATTCAAAGAGAAAATTTAATTGTGCATAATAGCGGTGCAGTAAGACCATTTTGCTATGTTTCAGATGCCATAACAGCTTTCTTTAAGATATTGTTAGAAGGTGAAAGTGGAGAAGTATATAACATGGTCAATAAAGATGAGACAATATCGGTATATGAATTGGCTATGAGACTGGTAAAAGAGGCATTTCCAGAAAGGAAGCTTAAGGTTGAATGTAAGAAAAAGGGCGTAAATACTGAAAAAGTGACAGTGAACATAGATAAGCTTACTGGTTTGGGGTGGAGCCCTCAAATAGGCGTCGTGGAAGGATTTAGAAGAACAGTTAAAAGTTTTGAGGAGGAAATAGAGAGTGGGAGATTGGTATGGCATAATTGAAAAACGTGTTCAGGAGTTTTATGAAGCTCCAGAGAGCATACGGGATTTTGTATTGCATTTAAAGACAAAATGGGAAGGGTACAAATATGTTTGCATATGGGGAATAGGAAATTTAGGTCGCCCTACAGCAGCGGCTTTACAAGAACATAATTTGAAGGTTGATTTTTACTGTGATAATGATAGACAAAAATGGGGAAAAGAATACGACGGTATCAGATGCTTGTCAATAGAGGAATTAGAGAAGATAAAGGAAGAAACCCTGATTATTATTTGTGCAAGAGCATATAAAGAAATATTTAAACAGTTGAGTGAGCTTGGCTATCCTCATCTTGATCGAGTGTTTATGAATAAATTTGCAATACGTGAATATTTAAAAGAACTTGGAAAGGATACTTTGTTAAGTAAGATAAAAAAGGTATTGGAGTTATGTGGAGACGAACGGTCAAAGAAGATATTCTGTCAGATTATTTCAGAGTGGCTTAATAATGAATCCGGGGATTTGAGTGATATATGTACGTATGATCAGTATTTTTGTGAAGATGTTCTGCAATTGAATGATAATGAAGTATTTATTGATTGTGGTGCTTATAATGGAGATACTTTAAGGGAGTTTTTTAAAGTTAAAGGATATCAATTTAATAAAATGATTTTATTTGAGCTGTCCCGAAACAATTTTCAGGCACTTGAAAGGTATATGGAGCAATTGGATGAAGATGTCAAAGGAAAAATTGAAGTGTACAACAAAGGTGTTTCAGATCGAATTGCGGAAATCTGGTATGAGGAATTGGACGAGGGCAGCAGCGAAGAGAATGTAGGAAATGTGAAAGGCTTTTTGACTACGATTGATGAAACGTGCAGAGATAAAAAAGTATCTTACATAAAAATGGATATTGAAGGAAGTGAGCTGGCAGCACTTAGGGGAGCTCGTCAATGTATTCTTGAAAATAAGCCAAAGCTGGCAGTTTGCTTGTACCATAAGCCGCAAGATATGTGGGAAATACCTCTTATGATTAAAGAGATGCTGCCAGAATACAAAATTTACATCAGGCATCATACAGATTTGCTGAATGAAACAGTATGTTATGCAGTTTAATAAAACAGCCAAAAAGGTTGGGAGGTTAAGATGACAATAGAAGAAATCAGGAAAAAATATGCAGATGGCGATATAGACGTAAAGAGCTATGCTTTGCAGATGTTTAAGAAATACGAAGAATTATTTTGCTATCAGGAACTTCTTGAAAAATCAAAAGTAAAGGAAATTATTATTAGAGAAAAAGAAATTCTATATAAAATACGATTGGATTCACCTTTTGAGGACTGTAATGAATATGAGATTCTTATGGAAATGTATAAGAAAGATTGTGCGGCTGTGCCCAACACTATTCTGTCAATTGGGGAATATGAACCCTTAGAGCTTGACATGGTAGGCAGGATTGTCAGCTATATGAATGAAGGTATTTTTTTTGATATTGGAGCTAATTTAGGGTGGTATACGCTGAATATGAAGAAGCAATATCCTGATCTGAAAGTATATGCTTTTGAACCAATTGAGGATAATTATAATAAGGTGAAGAAAAATCTGGAGTGGAATGATTTAAATCAGGTGAAAGTTTTTAATATTGGTTTGTACCATGAAAATACAATGCTTCGGTTTTATTATGATGTTTGTGCTTCCGGAGCCTCTTCGTTGGAAAATTTAAGAGGAGACGAGGAAACTCGTGAAGTTATGTGTAAGGTTGAGCGTTTAGACGATGTGGTAAAAGAACAAAATATATCTGCAATGGATTTTGTTAAGTGTGATGTGGAAGGTGCTGAGCTATTTGTATATAAAGGAGGATTTGAAAGTATAAAAAAATATAAACCTGTTATTTTTTCTGAAATATTGAGAAAGTGGTCGGCTAAATTTGGATACCATCCCAATGACATTATTGACTTGCTGGCAGAGGCAGGTTATCAATGTTATGTAATCAAGGAGAAGGGAAAATTAAGGAAGTTTGGGCGTGTGAATGAGCAGACTCTGGAGACAAATTATTTCTTTATGCATGTAGATAAACATGCACAGATTATACGGGATCTTGTAGAAGAATAAGGTGGATAAATTATTATGAAAGTCGTAATATTAGCAGGCGGCATGCAGAGTACATTGAATGATGAACGTGAGGGGATTCCCAAACCAATGGTGGATATTGGAGGAAAACCTTTGCTTTGGCATATCATGAAATATTTTTCGGCGTATGGACTGAACGAGTTTATTATATGCGGCGGTTATCGTGTAGATATGATAAAGGAGTATTTTATGGATTATTATATCTATGCCTCAGATATTACTGTTGACCTTCAGACCAATAAAATTGAAGTACATAAAAAGGAAACAGAAAACTGGCAGGTAACGGTAGTTGATACAGGAATGATTTCTTCTACGGGGAAGCGTGTCAGTTTGATTCAGAAATACATTAATGAAGATAATTTTATTGTCACATATGGAGACTGCCTTTCAAATATTAATATAAATGAGATGCAGGAGGTTCATATCAAAAATGGGAAAATTGCCACAATGGCAATGACAAAGCCAAGCGGGAGAAACAGGCTTCTTCCAATTGATGAGGAAGGACTGCTTCATTATAACCATCCGGATAAAGTCTTAAATGAAATGTCCTGGGTAAATGCAGATTGCTTTATATTTAATAATCAAATATTTGATTATCTGGAAGGAAACTACGAATTGGAGCAGCAGCTCTTGATTAAATTATCGGAAAAGCAGCAGTTAACTTCTTATCAGCACAGAGGCTACTGGACCGCAATAGAAACAAAGCGTGATCTTGTAGCTGCTGAAAGTCTTTGGAATTCCGGAATGGCACCTTGGATGAAGAATTAAGAATGCTCAGGGGATTGAAATGAAAGTAGTTATTTTAGCAGGCGGAAAAGGAACGCGTATTAGTGAAGAATCAATCTTAAAACCTAAACCCATGATTGAAATTGGAGGAATGCCGATTATTTGGCATATTATGAAATTATATTCTTTTTATCATTTTAATGAATTTATTATTTGCTGTGGATATAAGGGGCAGATGATAAAAGAATATTTCATTCATTATTATACTTACCGTTCAGACAGCACCTTTTCTTTAGCAGACCAGGAAGTGACGCTGCATGAAAACCATGTGGAACCCTGGAAAGTGACTTTGGTTAATACGGGGCTCAACACATTAACAGCAGGACGTATTTTAAGAGTAAAAAATTATATAGAAGATGACGAGTTTATGCTCACTTATGGAGATGGAGTTTCAGATGTAAATATTGACAGCCTTTTGAACTTTCATCATCGAAGTGGAAAAATAGCGACAATTACAACGACTCAGCCGGCAGGGCGGTTTGGGGCGTTAAAGATAGATCCTGATACCAATCAGGTAAAAGGGTTTAAGGAAAAAGCAAGGTCAGATTCTGCATGGGTTAATGCAGGATTTATGGTGCTGAATCGGAAAATATTTGATTATTTGGGAGAAGGGAATGAAATGCTGGAAGCCGGTCCGCTGGAGGCTGTTGCGGGCGGAGGAGAAATGATGGCCTACAAGCATGAAGGATTTTGGTCTCCAATGGATACTATGAGGGACAAAGAATATTTGGAAGCTTTGTGGGAAAGCGGACAAGCCCCCTGGAAGGTTTGGTAGAGTGAGGTTATAAAGATGCTTGATTTATCCTTTTACAAAGGAAAAAAGGTTTTAGTTACAGGTCATACAGGATTTAAGGGAAGCTGGCTAAGTTATATTTTGCTGAATGCAGGTGCAGACGTTACCGGTTTTTCTTTATGCCCTCTAAATCCGTCGCTTTTTGAAATTCTTGCTCTTAAAAAGGACATGCAGTCATACATTGGAGATATTTCTGACAGAGTATTGCTTACAAAGGTTTTTGAAAAGACAAAACCGGAAATTGTGCTTCACTTGGCAGCACAGCCCATTGTCAGGGAATCCTATCAAAATCCGGTATGGACTTATCAGACAAATGTGATGGGAACGGTTAATGTGTTAGAATGCATCAGAAACAGCAGCAGCGTTTATTCCTTCGTAAATGTTACAACAGATAAGGTCTATAAAAACAAAGAGTGGGAATGGGGATATCGTGAAAACGAAGAGCTGTGCGGTTTTGATCCTTATTCCAATAGTAAATCCTGCTCGGAACTGGTGACCTATAGTTACCGGAATTCTTTCCTGAAAGATGGAAATACTTCCATATCAACGGCAAGGGCTGGAAATGTGATTGGCGGCGGTGATTTTGCAGTAGACCGTATCATTCCGGACTGTTTTCGGGCAGCAGCAAAAAGGGAACCTGTTATTGTACGTAACCCTGATTCCATCAGGCCTTATCAGCATGTGCTGGAACCTGTAATGGCTTATTTGAAGATAGCAAAAGAGCAAAGCAGTAAGGGAGAAACAGCGGGCAGTTACAATATCGGGCCTGACGAATCTGATTGCATTTCCACAGGAGAGTTGGTGAATTTGTTTTGCCAGTCATGGCAGAAATATAATAAGGAAAAGGCAGTATGGGAAAATCACAGTGTTCAAGGTCCTCATGAGGCAAACTATCTTAAACTTGACTGCTCTAAATTCAAAAAAGTATTTTCATGGAAGCCGGTCTGGCATATTGATAAGGCAGTTGATAAGACGGTAGAATGGTATAGTTCTTATCAAAGAGGTATAGATATAAAATCAGTTATGGAAAGTCAGTTTAACGAATTTGTAGAGGACAGCAGAAAATGAAAAGAGAAAATGAATTTGCGAATATGGATGAACGACAGGCCAGGGCGAAAATACTGGAGCTGGTAAAGGATTATCATGAAAAGTTTCATCATGTGGAGGAGACGTTTACGCCCGGGCAGAGAATTCCTTATGCGTCAAGGGTATATGATGAAAAAGAAATGTGCAATCTGGTGGATAGTGCGTTGGAATTCTGGCTCACATCAGGACGGTATACGGAGGAGTTTGAAGACAAGCTGGCCAGGTATCTGGATGTGAAATATTGTTCACTGGTCAATTCAGGATCTTCGGCCAATCTGGTGGCATTTATGGCACTGACTTCACCTCTGTTAGGGGACAGGGCAATTGAGAGAGGGGATGAGGTTATTACTGTGGCAGCAGGTTTTCCAACTACAGTGGCACCAATCATCCAGTATGGTGCGGTTCCCGTCTTTATAGATATTACAATTCCACAGTATAACTTGGATGTTACGCAGCTTGAAAAAGCATTATCAAATAAGACGAAAGCGGTTATGGCAGCGCATACGCTGGGGAACCCATTTGACTTAAAAGAAGTGAAAAAATTTTGTGACAAACACCAGTTATGGCTGATAGAAGATAACTGTGATGCTTTGGGATCTGTTTATGAGATAGATGGAGAGCGCAGGCTTACAGGAACAATTGGAGATATTGGAACCAGCAGCTTTTATCCTCCTCACCATATGACAATGGGAGAAGGAGGAGCGGTGTATACGAACAGTCCGCTTTTACATAAGTGCATCCGTTCTTTGCGTGACTGGGGGCGGGACTGCGTCTGTCCTTCCGGAAGGGACAATATGTGCGGGCACAGGTTTGACAGGCAGTATGGTGAACTGCCCATTGGCTATGATCACAAATATGTTTATTCACATTTTGGCTACAATTTAAAGGCTACAGATTTGCAGGCGGCAATCGGATGTGCACAGCTTGATAAATTTCAGGGATTTGTTGAGAAAAGAAAAAAGAATTTCAAACAATTATATGAGGGGTTGGAAGAACAACGGGATAAATTTATATTGCCGGAAGCAAATGCAGATTCTGATCCCAGCTGGTTTGGTTTTCTTCTCACCTGTTGTGAGGGGATAGAGCGTAACAGGGTTGTTCAGCATTTAGAGAAAAATGGAATTCAAACCAGAATGCTGTTTGCAGGAAATTTAATTAAACATCCCTGCTTTGATAAAATGAGAAGATTGAATCAGGGGTATAGAGTAATTGGTGAACTGGTTAATACGGATACTGTGATGGAAAAATCTTTTTGGATAGGTGTATACCCGGGGATGACCAAAGAAAAGATTGATTATATGCTTGAAAAACTAAAAGAAATATGAGAATATTTTGATTAAGAAAGAACAAAGTCTAAAGAAATCATACGGAGCAAACAACAATGTCTTTTACCACTACCAGCAAACTGATCATATTTGGCGCCAGGAGCATTGCTCTTGGCGCCTGTTTAGCCATCAAAAAGTTATATCCCCAATATGAAGTTATAAACTTTATGGTGAGCAGCCTTAGAGAAAATTCGACTCAGCTTTGCGGACTGCCGGTGATAGAAACCGACGATTGTGAAGATAAAGAGATTCCTGTTTTAATTGCCGTCCCCGAAGATGTACAGAGAATTGTGACAGACATCCTTAAGAATAAGGGCTTTCAGCATATTTATTGCCTTACTTCGGACAAGGAAGGGGAATTAATGGGCAGATACTATGAGGGCATTGGAGAATTTCCTTCCTTATATAATGCTGATTTATATCATACAGATTCACATAATGCAGATTCATATAGAGCGGATTCCATTGCGGAAATATATATGGCGAAATTTTACAGGGATAAGCCTTTAAAAAACGCATATTCCATTCCGGACTGGGTACATCCCATTCAGGTAGGAGCAGCATTGACGGATCAGAGGATTACAGAGGTCACAGATGATCTGGGGGAAAACATTTCTGCTAAAAATGTGAATTACTGCGAGTTGACAGCGCTTTACTGGATGTGGAAAAATAAGCTGTGCACCGAAGAGAGCGACAAGTATTTTGGGCTGTTTCATTATAGAAGATTTTTGGATATTACGGATGATGGTCTGATAAAAATGAAAGAGGAAAACGTGGATGTGCTTTTGCCCTATCCCCTGCTCCATGAGCCGGATATCAGCGAACACCACAGCAGGTATATCAAAGAGAGCGATTGGGATGCCATGCTGTCCGCATTAAAGGAACTGCAGCCAGAGTATGGGGAGCGGTTTCAGGAGATTTTAAAGCAGCCATATTTATATAATTATAATATGATTATAGCCAAAAGGGATATTTTAAGAGGTTATTGCGAATGGCTGTTTCCCATACTGAAAAGGACGGAAGAATTAAGCACGCCGAAGGGATGGGAGAGGGCGGACCGGTACATAGGGTATTTGGGAGAAAATCTGCTGACCTTGTATTTTATGTTTCATGCAGATGAGTGGAAGATAAAGCATGTGGGAAGGAAAATGTTGATTTGAGGTTGTCAGGATAAGAATATATTCTGATGGCTTATGAATGACATGGCTGACTTGTTATGATGGATATAAAGTGGGAAATAATTGTTTGAATTATTTCCCACTTTACGCTTTACGTTTCTCACTTCCCGGTTTATAATAAAGTAAAATGCCCCGCTGCAAGCTACGGGGCATCATAGTTTGAATGCGCAGCAAGCTGCGGGGTATTTCACCACCGCGGCAGTCGCCAAGGTCATGCAAGCATGACTTTGGCTCGTTGCTCGCGGGAATAAAAAAGGGAGAGCAATATGCAATACCTTAACTCTATACAAATAGCAGAAAAATGGGGTTTGACAAAGCGAAGGGTGAATGCGCTTTGCCGAAATGGCAGTATAGAAGGTGCATATTACGATGGATACCGGTGGAAGATTCCGGGAAATGCATCTAAGCCGGAGGGCAGAAACTGCAAAAAGGGAAGTTCTAAAGTGGGAAGTGGGAAACGTCCACTCCCTATTGGAATATCAGATTACAAGATGGCGGTGTCAGGGTATTATTATGTTGATAAAACCCTGCTTATCAAAGACTTGCTGGACTATCATCCTTTGGTATCACTTTTTACAAGGCCCAGAAGATTTGGAAAAACTTTAAATATGGACATGCTTCGTGTGTTCTTTGAAAAAACCGAGGAAGATACTTCTGTTTATTTTAAAGAGACAAATGTATGGAAAGCAGGAAAGAAGTATCAGAAAGAACAGGGAAGATATCCGGTGATATTCCTTACCTTCAAGGATGTGAAATATGATACATGGGAGGAAACAAAGATCAATTTATATTCTGTTATTCAGGCAGAGTATCGGAGACATATAGTCCTTCTTGAAAGTGATAGAATTATAAATATTGATAAGCAGTATATCGAAAAGATGCTTACAGGAACATTGGATGAAGCCTTGTGGGCAGGAACGCTTGCCAATCTTTCGTTATTTTTGGATTTGAATTATGGCGTTGCGCCTGTGATATTGATTGATGAATATGACACTCCCATACAGCAGGGATATATGAAAGGCTTTTACGAGGATGTAATTACTTTTATGAGAAATTTCCTTTCAGGTGGCCTAAAAGACAACAGGCATGTGAGTATGGCTTTTATGACGGGGATACTGCGTGTTGCCAGGGAAAGTATTTTTAGCGGTTTAAACAATTTGAATGTAAATTCGGTATTAGAGAATCGATACAGTGAATATTTTGGATTTACGGAAAATGAAGTAGCCCAGCTCCTTAATGATTTTGGACAGGAGGATAAGCTGCCGGAGGTCAGAAAGTGGTATGATGGGTACCAGTTTGGCAATTCTGAAATTTATAATCCCTGGTCTGTGCTTAGCTATGTTGATTCAGACTTTTTTCCCAGGACATTTTGGCAGTCTACGGGCAGCAATGAAATTGTGGGGGAAATTGTCAAGGAATCCTCCAGCGAAACTCTTCAGGATTTACGGAGACTTTTGTGTGGTGAAATAGTTGAAGCATATATAGATACTTCGGTTGTTTATCCTGAGATAAAAAGAAATCCATCAAGTATCTACAGTTTTTTACTGATGGCCGGATATTTAACAGTCAGGGGAGGGCAGCCGCTGCATGATGGGAATTCTATTTGCCGGATATGTATTCCCAACAGGGAAATTGTTATTTTATATGAAAAAGAGATTTTAGACAAATTGGAGACTGTGGTTTCCACTTCCACAGCGATTACTTTGCAACAGGCACTGCTTACGGGAAATATGAAAAAATTTCAAGAAGAACTGCAGGAGTTCATTATGTCAGCTGTCAGTTATCATGATACATCTGTAGAAAGCTTTTATCACGGATTTTTGCTGGGAATGTGTGCGGTTATGAATCAATATTACGAGCTTAGTTCTAATAGAGAGTCTGGTGAGGGCAGGTATGATATACAGTTAAAGCCAAAAAATAAGAAGTATCCGGGCTTTTTGATAGAGATTAAATCAGTGTCGAAAGAATTTGAAGATGATCTGGAGGCAGAAAGAGCATTAGAAGATCTGGAGCAGAGTGGTCTTGAGCAAATTAAGCAGAAACAATATATCAGCGAATTAAAGCAGTATGGATGTGAACGAATTGTACAAATGGGAGTAGCTTTTTATAAGAAAAAATGTAAAGTGATATCGGAGGAAACCCCATGAATACCGCACTTATTTTATCCGGTGGAACCGGCAGCAGGATGGGAGCTGATATACCCAAACAATATATTAAGGTTCATGGCAAGCCGATTATTCAATATTGTCTTGAGACAATTGCCCGCCATGAAATGATTGATGCAATACAGATTGCCGCAGATGGCATATGGCAGGAATTTATCTTAAAATGCATGGAAGAGGCGCAGATTTTGCATAAATTCAAAGGGTTTTCCTTACCTGGTGAAAACCGGCAATTGTCCATATGGAATGGACTTGAAGCGATTAGAAAGTATGCCTCAGAACAGGATTTGATTTTTATTCATGATGGGGCAAGACCGCTGCTTTCATCTGAACTTATAAGGCAGTGCCTTGAGGCAGCGGC